>NC_011895.1 GCF_000022085.1 Methylobacterium nodulans ORS 2060 | reverse complement strand
AACTCTTCAAGAGGTCAGCGCGAAACTCTCCGCGGCAGGGTGGATGCGTGAAACGGGCAAGCCTCCACGGCGGCGATCAGCCGGATGCTGTCGTAAAAGGAAATCTGATGCCGGATAACGTCCGCGGAAACATCCGTTTCCACTCGCCTAAATACCCGCATGAAGAAAACTGCACTTACTACGGCCAATCACCGCGTCGTTGCCTACGTGACGGTGGACGCCCGCGGGGTTCATACGATCACAGACTACCGACATCGTGTACTCGGGTACTACGACCCAAGAACCAACCGGACCACAAATCGAACACATCGTATCGTCGGTTATGGATACCAATTGCCGCGGCTTGTCGGTGGCCTTGATGAGAGATTACACGAAGTAGATCACGGAGAAGACCTTCTTGCCGAGGTCAAGCCGCAGGGTCCGACCAAGCCGAAAGCTCCGGTCGCTCCCCAGTCAGGCGGCATTCCGCCCATGACGCCTAAGCAGGCACGCAAAGAAGCTACAAGGAAGCAGAACGTTCAGGACAAAATCAGCAAAGAGAGACAACGTTCTTCCGAACGGCAAGCCGAACTTCGCGCCCAACTTAGCAGGAAACCGACATAGGAAAAACGATTTTTCCACTCACGTTCAGCGCGTTGCATTAACGACGACGCGGAGCGACTGCCATCCGCGGCCGGCAAGGGCGTTGGCGACGTCCTGGTCTGCGAGCCTTCCCCACGCACGCGCGAGTGTGTCGGCGACGAGGTCGGGTAGATCAGCGCGGTCGACGGGCTCCCGCACCTCGACGCGCCCAGGGCCGGACCATGCGCGTCCCCGTTCGAGCATCATCGGGACGCCTCCTGCGTCGACAAGCGCCGACCGGGACGTCACGACGCCGTAGAGCAGTACCGCGAGCAGCCGCCCGTTGGACGAGCCGGCCACCGCCTCAATCCGCTCGACCTCATTCGCGTCCGCAACGATCGCCTCGTTGCCGTCGAGCACCGCCACACCGACCCATGCCCAGAGCCCGGCAGCGAGCCACCACGATCCGTCTCGGCGAGCCCACGCCACCCTATTCGGTAGAGCGTGCCGGCTGGCCTTCACCAGTCCCGGCAGATCGCCCGGCCGATCGGTTGTCGCGAGGACGATGGAGAAGAGGATCCCACGGGCGTCTCGCGGCAGCGATCGTGCGCGGATGATCGTCCGGCGAACCTCGACACAGCGGCGACAGTCGATGCGCCTGCACCTGTACCGTCCGTGCCACCGACTGCCGCATGAGGCGAATACCGTCACGGCGAAGCCGCTACGTGAACCGCCCGTGCCTGCTCGAAGCGGTCGAAAATCTCCGGCGAGGCGAACTCGACCTCGGTCCACATGCGCGACGGGGCAGGTGCGGCGGCCCGAATTTCTGGGAAACCGCCCTCTACGATGTACGGATTGTACCGGACCTTCACGATGTACGGGAGGCCGCTGAGGTCCGACGAACCGTTGATGTCGTGACATCTAGGATGCTCTGAGCATTCGACAATCTCTGATGTATGCCTCGGATCCAGATCCCATTGGAACGCCAACGCCTGTGCGAACGATGCAAAGAAATACGAGATCTCGAATAACTCATCATCTAAGCGCATGTCTTCGAGCGGCACTTCTAGATCAGGTCTACCATGGAAGCGATGCACATCGTAGGCGATCGTGTAGATCGAATATGGATCAAGATCGATGTACTGCATGATCATCCTTGCGCCGCCTCCCATTGGAGACGCTCGCGCGTGAACGCCTCCGAAACCGCGGCGTCCGAAAACCGCACGAGCGTGCTCACCTCGTGCGGGACACCCGCATGACTGGCCCGCTCCGCCCGGACGTCGACCGCGCTGCTGTAGTCGACGGTGAGCACATACGGGTGACCAGGGAATGGGATCGCTGTCCGACCGTCACACGGATCGACGATCAAGTGCGATCGACACGACGTCTTGTCGAGTCCCATCTCAAACAGAAACGCGTCGTTTTCCGTTTCAAAGTAGAAGTGTACTGAGCAATCGACAACGCCGTAAGTCGATCTACCAGGACCCGGCATTCGGATCTTACGCACGATGTCGACGACGTCACTGCTATCGAGATGCAGATGACGCACAAGACAACCCGATGGTAGTCCGCGCGCTTCGCTGCAATCTTGACCGATGATCTGCCCTAAATGGTCTTTCATAAGCATTCCAGAAATCTTTCTGCGTGATGTTCATGCCGAAACTCGACGCTCGTCGCTGCAATAGAGGCGATCTCACGCGTACCTTCTAGCAGAACTGCTGATACAGGCATGAATATCAGAAAGTACGGTGCGATCTCAATAAAACAAAGCTTGCTTGTCGCATCGATCGCAATGCGATCGATCATCCAATCGGTTGCGTTGTCGTACACCAACGCGGTGAGATCGCAAGCGATGTGAACATCGCACGATCCGATGTTCATTTTATTGATTACGTAGTTAACAGTATCTCTGTCATGAAATACTGTTTTTTCAATCCAACTGTGCTTTTTCAAAATTGTTTTCCGCCTGACAATTTCAATTCACGATTACAAAAATGAGCCGTTCTCATCATTGATGCTCAACACACCAGCCTATTTCTTTGATTGGTCGCGCTTTTGCTTCTTCCGCTTGGAGCGGGAACCAAGGTGCTCACCATCAAGGATAGCCCGGAGATCTGGCTTCCAACCGTAGCGGTTCTGGCGAGCCATAGGAGTGAGGCCGTTCAACACGCTTCTGCGATAAGCGTTTGTTCCACGAGAGGTGGGTGCGTTCCGCTTTTTGCTCACGGCCGGCCTCGCCCACGATACGTCCCATTTTTCTGCCGCCTCTGCTTTTCGGCCGCTCGCTCCCGTCGCTTCCGCCGCTTGTCCGACTCGCGTCGACGCTCGACGCGTTCAGCCTTGCTGCTTTCATCCAATTGGATCCTGGGGCGACCCGACTTGGGCCGCTGAACGTCCAGAATGCCGGCTTCATCCACGGCTACCAGTTCGACGTCGGCGATCCCTTCCTGCTCAAGATACGTCTTCAGCATATTTGCCTGATGTTCTTCGTAGAGATACACTTCGTAGGTGCCGTCGAAGTCGGGCCGGCGCAACGCCCCACGAAGTACGAACTGAACGATGTCTTCGACTTCTCGGGCGCGCTCGATGTCGCTCTTCTTCAGGCCAAAAACTTCAAGAATGGGTCCGTCTGACGGAACAGCTTTCGACGAATAAATGAGCGCGCAGCACGTATGATGGATGAGCGTATTCGTCCCCTCTTGGCGCGGCGACACCCTCTCACCTGACAGTCCTGCCGCTTCGAACGACAATTCGAAGTCCGTGTTCGTAGCCCAGTACCCGATATTCGGGATGGTCGCTAAGTATCGAGCGGCCTTCACCAGACAGGCTCGTCCTGCCCCTTTCCAGAAGGTCGTTGATCCACGGTGCCGAGCGAGGAAATGAACTCGCACTTTTGCACGCGCACGGGCGGGTGATTTCACCTCCTCGAACACGAAATCGACTTGATCGGGACACCACGTCTGGGTCGCCTTGTAGCCGATGCTATGCCGGTAGCCCGATCCTGCGATCGTCACGGAGGCGAACGCGCCAAGCTCGGCCGGCGTCCAGGCAGACCACCATTGCAGTGGCTTGTGGCTCCCGATGACGTTAGTCCAACTGCTGACGTTCACGAAAACGCCCTGCGAAGAGCGTGCGCGCTTGTGGAACGTTGCGAGCCCGCTCAGGAACTCGTCGTTGATGATCGCGGATTTGTCGGGGGCAGAAGGCTTCGGGACGACTTTGAACCAGCCCTTCTTCGAACTTGGTTCGAGATCGTAGGCGGCATCGAGATAGGTCGCCGTAGCTGGAACCTTGAACGCTGCTGAACTTACGGCGGCTGGGCTCTCGTCGATATAGATGTGCCAGCCCACGAAACCGTCCAGGTCCGCAGCCATCATCCCCTCGTGAGTGATGAACAGAACGATGTGCTCCTGGTCCTTGTAGATGCGGGGAGCATCCTCAATCTCGGAGACGACGCTTGCATTGATCGATAGGTCGCTACTCTGGTGATGAAGCACCCTGATCGTCGGGTTGGTTTGGTAATGCTCAGCCTGCTGGCGAAGATCACGAACGCGTTCTTCGAATAGGGCGATGCGGCTTGTCGCGAAGACGTAACGACCTGAAGTCGCCGCCATTTCTGAAAGCATTTTTGTTGTCTTGCCGGAACCTGGAATGCCAGTTAGTAAGCGTATTGAAATCATGTTATTGAAAGTTCTTGTTGTTGATGTTCTTAAAATAAGTCCGCAGCATGTCTTAAGTCTATATATTTATTATATTTATTGCGGACGCATTTATCGACCGACGACCTGTTCTGAAAGGGTTTGATCGAAGGAACGAAGGCGAGCACCGAGCCGCAGGCGAGGGCGCAGTCGCACGGCTCCTTCGATCAAACCGCCCAGGGGCGGCGCGCAGCGGCGCTCCTGTCGAGCGAAGCGAGACGAACTGCTCTGATATCGATCCCCGGCCGAGGTTCTCGCCTGCGGCTTGCCCCTCGCCCGCCGACCAGTCCCTCCTTAGGTCGAGGTCGTCACCGACCCCGACCTGCGCAGGGACTGGTCCGCTTTGATGCCCTGGGTCGAGATCAGGTGCTCGGATCCGATCAAGTGCACTCGGTATGGCATCTCGTCGAGGCGAGAACGGATCTCCTGGCGCGGGGACCGCGCCCCTCAGGCATGCCGAGGACGGGACTTGGCGCGCACACCTCAGTAAATTACCGCTTACAGAGTCTCGCCAACGAGGGGAGCCGGGTCATGCGCCACAGAGGCGGTTCGAACGCGCCGAGGGAGTGAGAGATCTGATGCGTTTCCGCCCGGTTCGTCGAACTCGCCCGACACGAAAGCGTGCAGCAGCAGCTTGAGACCATCCTCCTGCACAAGGTCCGCTGCCTCGTCTGGTGCGATCCAGCGTAGGTCGCGCTGCCCCTGCTCAGGCCAGCGATTGCACTGCTCGATCACGTGCAGCGGAAACACCTTGACCTCGCAGGTCACGGTCATGCCGCTCTTCAGGCGCTTCTCGTACTCGTAGGTGCCCAGCGCGGTCTTATTGATCCGCCCCTTCAGCCCGGCCTCCTCGAACGCCTCGCGCTCTGCCGCCTTGTGCTCCTTACGGCCCGGCATCGGCCAGCCTTTCGGGATCACCCAGCGCCGCGTCTCTCGCGAGGTGACCAGCAGAACCTGAAGCTCGCCGTCCATGTCGAACCGGAACGGGAGCGCCGCTACCTGACGGCGCGGTTCGCGCCACTGCTTCTTCGTCATCGCCTACGCACGCTCGACCATGCATCCGCGGACCGTAGCAACTCAGCTTAGTGTGCGTGGTTCTCAGCGACTACTGCCGGTTGATGCCACGGGCTGGCTCTGGACGGCAGCCGGGAACCGCCTACCTGCGCCACCGTGGCAGGGGCGGTACATTGTCGATGGGCAGAGCTTCCTGCTGCGATTGAGAGACCGGAGGCTGCGTGCGCCTTGAAATCGAGCGCAAATTCCTCGCCACCCCGGACGTGCTAACCCACTGCCGGGACGGCGTTCGCATTTTACAAGGCTACCTGCACACGGACGAGGAGAACACGATCCGCGTCCGCCGGATCGGTGAGCGGGCGTTTCTGACGTGGAAGGGTCGGAAGCAAGGTGCCGCACGCCATGAGTACGAGCGGGAGATTGCCCCCGAGGCTGCCGATCGGCTGTTCAGCGACCTCCCTGATGCGCGCCGGTTGGAGAAGACCCGCTTCAGGGTCGAGCACGCGGGTATGCTGTGGGACATCGACGTGTTCGACGGTCCTTTGACGGGGCTGATCCTGGCCGAGGTTGAGCTTGAGCGCGAGGACCAGACCGTGCCGTTGCCACCCTGGGTAATCGCCGAGGTGACGAGCGACGAGCGCTATCGGAACTCGAAGTTGACTGGGCTGACGGTCCCGCCGCGCTTGTTCGCGGCTCAACAAACCCCGAGGGTGCAAGGCTTGCTGTTCCTGCGCCCCAACCAGAAATGCCCGCTATGAGCAGATGCGCCCTCCGGAAGTCCATCTCGGCGGCTGCCACAGGCAGGCAACCTGCCAGCAGGCACCACCTTTCCTGGCCAAGCCCATATCGGGCGCGAAGCTCGTGGAGGAGAAAATGCAGGCGGCGGAGCGCGCCGAGGACATGGCAGACCCTGCGATCGTCATCGGCGGTAGCGAGGGTGATGTGACCGGAGACGCTCCGAAAGTGCTGGCCGGATCAACAAGCGCTGGCCCATCGAGGCAAGCTTCTGTCGCCTCAAGAGTTTCCACCGCATTGCGATCCATTACGCCAAGCTCTCTTGCGGCAACGCCTCAATCATCGCCCTCGCTATTATTATCTCAGTCTGGTGCTGATTGGTGATGAATCCTAAGGAATGTACATCTTTACAAGAAAAGCGTCATTCTGATCAGACGTGTATACTGCCCAGTGCGTAGCTTGGAGATCACCTTCCAGTACAAGCACCTGATGCTTGAGAGGCATATCCGCAAGAAGCGGATAAATCTCATCGGGTTCGTCCTTAGCCGCATGGCGATACATCAAATTGTGTCCAAACACAATGTAGGCTTCTCCATAGGCGGTCTTTCCAGTTTCCTTCAGAAGCTGCGACGCGAAATTGTTCTTCCACCCCTCCTCCCTGACATTGGAGTAGCGAAGCTCCGCGCTGCGTCCCTGAAAGATGATAGGCGCGGACAGGAGGCCCAGGAGATCGAAGCTCTGGATATGCTGCGGCCGCGGCAGGCAGAAGGGCTGGATTTCGAGGGCGTCGTAAATGCGACGGCGGCGATTGTACTGGCAAGCCAATGTAATGGTCCTCAAATAAGTGGTCGGTCAGGACGCGGTGTCTGTCCTGTATCTATGGTGTACGCGCAAAATCGTCGAAAAGCGAATAAAAAGAAATTTCGACAATGCGGATGGTGAGACACTAGAATGCTGCCCGCCCGGATTTCAGCCCAGCGCGCGATCCTGCCATGGCCGTTGCGATCACGCGCATGTCGCCGGCAGGCTGCGACGCCAGCAGGGGTGAAGAGCCGAGCACGGCATGTCCAGGCTCGTCAGGGGCTTCCCAGCCGCCTTGCGCGCATCCAGCACCTCCTGACCAGTCGGGGCCCGGGTCGCCCGATCCTCAGAGAGGCGCGAGGCCCACTTCTGCACGCGAGCCACCGCCGTTTTTCCCGGGACGGTCCAGTGTCTCGCGCCGCGGTCGAACCGAGCCCGAGGAAACGCTTCCTTGAGACTTGCGATCGTCAGATCGTCTTTCTGAAAGCAAATCGACGCACCATCAGGATGGGCTGAAACGGTGACGCTAATGTTGCTCATGTTTAATGGCCCAATCAATAGACAGAATAGTAGGCGCAAATGTTGCAGGTAGTCAATTCGCTTCGTTCATGCGGATATCGCCGAGATAGCTTTTCTGCCCATTCTATGTCGTCACTCCATCGTGGTCAGTTGCTCCGCCTCACCTTTCCCGTCTCGCGCCACCACACTTCGATGAAGCTCCAGGCTAGGCACCGCTCCAGATCGCCGAGCATCATCATCACGTCCGGCGACATCCGCATGATCTCCGGCAAGAAGCGGACGGAGAGATCGAGGTTCGCCCCCAGGATGAGCGCACAGCGCACCACGGGCTTTGCGCCGACGTAGATGTCGTAGACCAGAGGTTGATCGTCTTCGCCGTTCTCCACGAGAGCAACGCTGAATACGTCTGCGATGTGCGCGACGCCGCCGTTCTTCGCGCGCTCGATGGCAGGGATGATGATGGCCATCGTCTCATCTGCTACCTCGTGGCGAGGACTGTCGCGCACATGGCCCGTGTCCACAGTGCGGTGTTTGAGTTTCTTTAGGGCTCTGTGGTTCTTCATCGGCCCGCTCCTCTCCTGAACCTTGTGGCCTCGGAAACTCGTTCTCACGCGCTGTTGGCGTGAGCCGAACGCGCGAACGAGAACAGCAGCAGGTGGGTGGCCTGGACCGACCAATCCGGGCACGGGCCCGAAATCTCGCTGGGCGGGCAGTTCGCGGGAATCCAGGCGCGGAGCGCCATAATTAGATCCGCGCGCAGGTCGCCGCTGTACGCCATCGCGGCCTCGCGCATGCACTCGAAAATGCCCATGCTCAGGACGGTGTAGATCCGCTCGTCCCAGGCAATCGCCGGCAGTCCCGTCTTGCCGATCTCACCGATGTACAGCTTGATCTCGGGGGAGTTCCGGTCGACGGCTTGGCCGCCGAGCCACGCTCCATACTTATCGAAGTACACCGCCTCCCATGCGAGAGGGATATTGTACGCCTCCATGTTCCAGGCGACAACCTGATCGACCGGCAGCATGACTGACTCCACTTTTGCTATCTTGGTATTCCAGGTGAAAAGGCGACCTCAGACTTGTCGCCCAGCGAGGGTGCAGCGCGCCCGCCCTTCTCTGTCGTGCGTTCACCCCTGCTCACCACCGAGGCGCTTCGGAGATCGCCGAAAGGTGCGGGCGCATAGAGGGTTAGCGTCGCGCGATCAAGTGGTGAGGCGCGTCGGAGATCGTGGCGGAATGGGACGGGTGGCTGGTCGCAGGCATCAGCCGATGATCGGAGCCGAGCCTGCGCCGCCGGATTCAGGCGTGCTGAGGGGGTGCGTTCATGACGGCCCTATACGGGACCGGGGGCGCGAGCGCAAGAGAAAATTCGCTCTTCCGACCCGGCTGGAAATATTCGTTTGACAGGTTGTACGATCTGTCAAACGGTTTTCGAGCTAATTACTATGGACGATCCCATAATCACGCGGGTCAAGAATCTGGATTACGTGGATCAAGAATTTGTATGCGCAATAGCAACGGCATTGTGACAGGTTAATAAAGAACAGTCTGGCGACATCAGCGCGAGTTTGCCCATGCCTATGGGATCGACGTTCGGGAGCCCCCTACCCTCCTGAGGATCTGGTGAGGCACTCGACTACGTGACCATCGAGACGGCCCGGGATCACCCCGAGTGCCCAGGCCGGCGGCGAGCGTCGTGACGAACAAGCCGGTGGTGATCCTGAGCCCGGCGGAGATCGTGGGGAACTGGGGTGAGGTGCTGGTCGGAGCAATCAGTCAAGCATGCCTCCATGCGTGAGAGATGTGATGCACGCTTGATTAAGGACTGTTGATGTAAGCATGCCTGCTAGGCATGCTGCCAAGCATGCCATCAAGCATGGGAGCAGGAGAGATTGCCTTGAAAGTCATAGCAGGAGTCGCCTTTAAGGGCGGGGTTGGCAAGACAACGGTTCTATCAAATCTGTCAATATCTTTTATTGAAATCGGTCTAAAGGTAGGAATCATAGATCTCGATCCTCAGTCCTCAGTATCATCTTGGGGAGAAGTTCGAGAGTCCGAAGAACCGATGATATCTGACGCGAAAGCGAAGACGCTTGGTAAGTTTATCGAAGCAGGCCGTAACCTTGGCCTTGATCTGATGTTGATAGATACACCACCCTCAGCAAGTATTGAGGCCCATGAGGCCATTATAGCAGCCGATTATGTGCTGATACCTTGCCGTCCCGGGTACTATGACCTGAAAGCGGTCACAACCACTACCAACTCATCCCGGATCGCGGGGAAACCCTACGGAGTCGTCTTCAACGCGGTTCCGCCGCGCGGGGAGCGAGGCGATCAGGCCATCATCGCGGTCAGGGACGAGCTTCGTGCGGCCGGGGTTACCGTCCTCGACGTTCTCATCCACCAGCGCAGCATCTTCTCCAGCAGTGCCACGACCGGCTCGACCGCGGTTGAGCAGGAACCAGCAGGCAAGGCGGCGGCGGAGATCCGCAGCCTGCGGGACGAGATCGTCAAGCAGGCAAACATTCAAACGAGCACGCGTTCAAGCAAGCGTAAGGTAGCGTGATGGCCAAGCGTCCCAATCCACTGGCAGCAGCAGTCGCCGGGATGGTCCCTGCACAGCCGGCGGCTCCGAAGAAGCCTGAGCCCATCCCTGTGCCGGCACCTGCTGCGAAGACCCCTAGACCGCCGAGCAGGGAGGGGAAAAGTTACATCGCCGTGTATATCGACCCAGCGGCCCACAAACAGCTTAAGCTCTTTGCCGTGCATAACGACCGCGGCATTCAGGATTGCATGCTGGAGGCGATCGATCTGTTTTTTCAGAAACATGGTTTAAACATGCTGGCACGCGCGCCTGCTGACGAGTAGCCATTCCATCAGGCAGGCAATCAAGCATTATGGAAGGTGGGCTTGCTTTAAATTTTGACTGCTGGCTCGGCGGGCCTGTAGCCATGCTGTTAAGGAGACAGCAGCATGAAACACGCGGCCTACGTCATGGTCCCGATCGATGAGCCCCCGGCGGTGCTGCCGGGGGGCAAGCCGACTTCGCGCGCGGACGGGATGCGGACCCTGTCCGTCAATATCCCCGCTCAGCAGCACAAGACCCTTCGCCGCCTCGCGGCGGAGACCGATCGCACCATGCAGGATCTCGTCAGTGAGGCCCTGGAAGACCTGTTCAACAAGCTTGACAGCAACTGATGCATGCTTTCCCACAGGCAATCAGGCAAGCTGTCAAACAGTCAAGCATGATGGTGAGCGCGACTGCGTGCCTGTGTGACGCGTGGGCATCCCGCAGGGCCCGGCGGCTCCAGCCAGCCGGGTCCCGCCCCCGCGTTGCAATCCCGCGCGGTTTCAGGGCAGAGTTCATGGCTGAGCCTGTGGAAGGCGTGGAGAACGTGGATTGAGGCATTGAGAGCGCCGTAGGCGCAAAAAGCTTCAGGCCCCGGCTGGGGAGCCAGGGCCTGAAAATAACCGCTGCTAGAGCGGGGCAGATATCTGAAGTCGCGTTCGGATCCTGCCCCATCTAGCAGCGGCCCGTCAACACCCGCCTTGAGCGGGAACGGGGACGCTTGCGCCGCGGCCAGCCGGAAGGGGTTGGACCGTGAACTGGAAGACGTATGCCGATTGCCGGGACGCGCTTGTTGCGCGCATCAAGGCGATCACCGGCCGTAACTGGCGGGAACAGTTAGCAAATGTCCGCCAGGATGCCATTCGAGCGTTCGGTGCGGACGGCCTCGATGAGACGGCATATGAAGCCGTCCTCGTGGAGGCTGATGCCCGAGAAATGCGGATGCGGGACGCGCGCGATCGTCGCGTGCGCGAAGCTGGTGTTCCGGGTGCCGTCGATCGGCTGGTGCCCCGTGCCGAACGGGCTGTCGCGCCGGTCGAGGATCCCCAGCCTCAGCCCGAATCGAGCCCCCGGCCGAATCGCCCGCGCCGGGCGATCCCGCGTGACGAGCAAGCCGTTAGGGAGGCTCGAATCCAGCGGCGGCGCTACTACGCGAAGCTCGGTCGGCTCCCGGCCAAGACTGCCCAGTTTTTTACGCTGGGGCAGCAGAGCGTCCTCGCGATCATCCTGTACGAGATCAAGTGTCACGGTGCGTGCAATCTCTCGATTGATGCAATCGCAAGTTTTGCACGTGTGTGCCGGCGGACCGTGCAATCCGCCATCCGCCTAGCCCAAAAACTGGGCCTCTTGGCGATTCGGGCTCAGGACCGGGCTCCGAACGTCATCGCGGTTCAGTGCGCCAAACTGGCTGCGTGGATTGGCTCCCGAAACAGCAAAAAAAGCCAAGAGATTCAAATAATTACTCACCCTACCAAGGGTGCAGATGCGTGCACCCGTGGCAGAACTGAGACACCTGTCCCGCCGGTTGCCGTCCCGGAGGCTCCGCCTGCGGTTGAGGAGGTCGCGCGCGTCGAGGCCCCGGAGCCTGAGCCGGTCGAGAAAGCCGCTCTGGTCGAAGCTCCCGCAGAGGCCCTGGAGGCTGCCCCGGAGCCTGCCCAGAGCCCACCAGAGGCTCCTGAGGCCCATCGTGCGGAGGTGGTGCGCCCGGCTGAGCAGGAGGCTGAGCCCCGGCCCCTCGACGGGTTTCTGGTGGCGATCATGAAGCGCATCGGGCTGCCGGTACCCGGTGAGGGTTGCGATCGGGTTGCCGAGCCGGGAGCGGGATGAGGGGCAGCCACCCCGATGCATGCGGCCCGGCTGCCCCCGATCATCTATGGCTGGTCGCGGCCAGCCGGCGATGGGTGCGGTCTCTCCGTTGGGGATCCTCCTTTGTGGGGACCAAAATGAAGGAGCCTGGATCCACTTCAGGGGGAAGCTTCCGTTGTAATTGATTAATGATTACTGATCCGTATTTGCTGCTATACAAACAGCATCGCTCGAAATGACCGCTAAAGCTGCTGGCCGGGCGCAATATTGGAGACTGTATTGCGCGATCCCAATCAGCCTCAGGTGAAATGAATTCATTTGTCAGCGCGAGTACACGTGAGTCGTCCAGTGCTTCCGACGAGAGCAGAAGTTGCACGGATCGCGCCGGTACATCCGTAACAGCGAGTTGCTCCGATTCACTTTAGCTGCGGACATTGGCCTGTAGATTGGGATAGTAAAGGACGGCGCGAGATCTCACCTGAGAGATTGAAGATGACAGTTCTGAAGGGACTCTCCGCCTTCCCGATCACGCCGTCCAATGCCGATGGCCGGGTCGATGTCGCGGCCCTGCGCAGGCTGCTCGCCCGTCTGGTCGAGGCGGGGGTCGACTCCATCGGCCTGCTCGGCAGTACCGGCTCTTACCCATACTTCTCGCGCACGGAGCGCCGCCGCGCCCTGGAAGCGGCTGTGGACGAAACCCAGGGAAGGATCCCGATTATGGTGGGGGTTGGCGCGCTCCGCACCAGCGACGCCGTGCGGCTGGCTCAGGATGCTCAGGCCATAGGAGCCGTCGCTGGATTGCTGGCCCCAGTCTGCTACACGCCGCTGAATGATGACGAGGTGTACGAGCACTTCATCACCGTGGCGCGTGAGAGCCAGTTGCCGCTCTGCATCTATGACAATCCCACCACCACGCACTTCCAGTTCAGCCGCGATCTCGTCAGCGCCCTGAGCCGTGTCCCCGAGGTGATCGCCGTGAAGAGCCCTGCACCAGAGGCACATCTGGCTCAGGTCCATCACAGAGAACTGCGCGCCGCTGTACCGCCCGGCTTTTCGATCGGCTACAGCGGCGACGGGAACTCGGTCGAAGCCCTGCTGGCGGGCGGCGATGCATGGTACTGCGTCGCGGGCGGCCTGTTCCCGGAGACTTGCATGACGATCGTGCGCCTGATTCAGGGCAGGCGGGCCGACGAGGCCCGGCGGCTGAACGCCGCCCTCCAGCCGCTCTGGGACCTGTTCAAGGAGTACTCCAGCCTGCGGGTCATGTACGCAGCCGCCAACCTGCTCGGCATCTGCCGCGCCCAGCCTCCGCGCCCGATCCTGCCCGTTCCCGATCAGGTCCGGCAGAGGATCGGAGAAACGCTCACGCGGCTGGAACTGCGCTGACCCGCGCCGCGACAGCCCTGAGCCGCCCATGTCCGCCGCCCTGATCTCCCACATCGAAGCCCGCATCGTCCAAACCGAGCGCTCTCTCACTCGGACCGAGATCCTGATCGCGCGCGGGCGTACCCACAACCCAGAGAGCGCTGACCTCCTCCCAAAAGCGCTGCTCGGGCTCCCTGCATCACATCCACATCGAGCAGGCAGCCCTCGCGCCGCTGTCGTTCCCAACGAGGTATCAACGCACGTGGTCCGTTATGGACATTCTGAATGGTGTCCATAACAGGATACGTGCCCCGTTATGGGCACCTTGAGAAATGCCCATAACGGGGCACGCGAGCATAGGCATTCTGATGGCCCAACCCACCTGTCCAACGCCTTGGTTGATGTCCTGCTCGTCACACCGTGTACGGCACGCGCACACCGGGGGCGCTGGCCGGGAAATCCTTCGTGTTCCGGGTCACAAGCGTGAGGCCGTGCACCTGGGCCGAGGCCCAGATGATGGCATCCGGGAGCTTCATGCGGTGCGCTTGGCGCAACTTCACGGCCTGCTCCCGGACGGCGCTGTCGACGTCGACCACGGTGAAGCCGCCCAGGAAAGCTCGTGTGGCGGCTTCATTCTGCGCGGTCGTCCCGATCATCACCTCCATCCAGGTGATGACGCTGATCGCGTGGTCCGTGTAGCGCGCGATCTCGGCCTGCGCGCGAGGATCACCGGCCAGGAAGTCGATCAGGATGTTCGTGTCGTAAAGCGGCTTCACCACTCAGCCCGAAGCCGCTCCTGATACTCCAGACCATCGACACCGCGCTCACGCCAGATCCCGAAGAACGACTGGATGTCCGGCTTCGGGGCATGCTGGGCCACGAAGTCGGCGATGAGAGTGCGCACCAGGGCGTCGCGCGACGTGTGCTCACGCGCCGCGATCTGATCGAGCGCTTCGGCCTGCTCGGGCAGGATCTCGATGGTCGTCAGCATCGGTCACCTCGCTGTGCACGCAAGCCATATAGCGTGCATGCTTTCACGCACAAGTTTGAGCGCGCGCCCCGAACTGTCGCGACGCTGCCGCAGCAGGAACAGGAACGGTCATCAAACCGCCTGACGGCCAGCGAGCCGACCAGCTATTATGCCGCCAAGTCCCAGCCATTCTCGTGACGGAAGGGGCGTGCTCATGATGAAACGCCGAATTGCCCTCGCGGTGGCGCTCCTGCTCTCCGGCGTACCCGGCTTGGCCGCACAGACCCGCTGGACTGATCCGCCGACCCGCACCGCAGCCCCTTCCGAGACGAACGTGCCTGCCCAGCCGGAGATCGAGCCACCACAAGGACCGGCATCCCCGAAGGCGGTCCAGCGGCAGGCGAAGCGCCCGCCCGTCCTCCGCTCGCGTCAGGCGGAACGCGTCTCCAGACCGGTGCCGCACCAGCAGGTTGCTCTGGTCCGAAGGCTCCATCCCGTGGTGGCCTCCAGGCCGGTGCTGCATCGGCAGGCCGTCCTGGCCCGAAGGCCCCATTTCATCGTGGCCTCCAGACCGGTGCTGCACCGGCACACCGTCCTGGCCCGAAGAACCCATTCCGTCGTGGCCTCCAGACCGATGCCGCCCCGGCAGGTCGCTCTGGTCCGAAGGCCCCATCCCGTCGTGGCGTCCAGACCGGTGCCGCATCGGTGGACCGTCCTGGCCCGAAGGCCCTATCCCATCGTTGGGATCGACGACGTCGACCCATGGACGATCCGGTTGCACCCCTGGGCCGGCGACCTCGACTGCTCTGGCCCCTACGCCTTCGGAGTCAGGCGCGGGCTGTGCCCCTGGATACCTGCCCGAAATCCCGGCGATGACGACGAGTAATGTGGTTTCCTGCCGGATCGGACTTCTCGATGTGCTGGCGGTAGCGGCCAACGGTAGGGGAAGTTAGGCGTCAAGATCGGCACAGTCCTCACCTCGGTCTGGAGTGTGCAAATTGTGACGAGATGGCATCCGTCAACGGACACGGTGTGATATTTGTCTTTGACAAGGAGGTGATAGTAACCGTCATGCCAAATCCTGTACTATCGACTGATTAGAGTGTTAACCAGAGCATTCATTCGATCAAATTCGGCTTGAGAGACGGCCACAATTATTCCCTATTCGGGCTGTCATCTGCGTGTGTCTCTCACCAGAGACTCATTCCTGAGGCTCATACTGCCGGCCGGAACTTGCTTCCGCGCCGGCATCTCTTCGTATATTGCGTACCAGTTATCTCTGCGGGTCGGATGTTCGCGTCCGAACAGCCTGAGCCATGCGGATCAACTCACGGGCTGTCAGGCCGCGGTGCTCCTGGTGCCGCCAGATCTCAGCAGCTTCGTGCTTGGCGGTGCGCTCGATAGGTCGGTCGTTCGGTCCCCGGGTTCACTCACACCTGGAGGACTGGAGCCCCTCGGAACGCAACGGCTTCGCTGCTGCTGCCATGCTGCCTCCCTGTGCAAATCAGCGGGACAGGGTTAGCGAAGCGTGTCGGCATGCGGAACTCTTGAACTGCCGTGCCGACGCCCTAGCGCAGAGCGCCAAGTGGCGACAAAACATGCTGCAAGCTCAAAAAGGGTGCATTCCGCGCACGGCTGTGCCGCACATTTGTGCTTGGCAGATGTTGCAGTGCAGCATAGAACGTAATCGCACGATCGCGATGGCGTTGCGGTCGTGCTGCCCTCTGTGGGCGTTTCCTCCCTAGACTTCGGGCCGCTCGCGAGAGCGGCCTTTTTCTTTGCGTGTAGGCATCGCGCATACACCCGCGCCTGTCAAGCCGGTGCCGCCGTTCGATGGTGTTTCTGCAAGGTCCTCGAAGGCATTAGGGTGCTGGCGGTTGCCCAGCCTGACTGAGCCTACAGAGGGCCGTTTGCATCAATGTGACGGCAGATCCGCAACCGGTCTGCCGGTTGCCGTCACCGCTCGCCCTTGATCGGCAGCGCCTTGAAGCCCCCGACCCGCGCCAACTCGGCCTGTTCTCGAACAGCTACGACTGCCCACCCTGGCCCTTGATGACGGACTCGGCCCGCGCGATGAAGTCCTCGTAGACCTCGATCGCTAGTTCCTTCATGGCTTCCTCGCCTGCATCGGCGGGCGCGAAGAACTCGAACTGGCGAATGGCCTGCCGAGCCGATCGGATGACTTGAGCGGGGTCTGTGGTGAGCATCTTCTCCAGTCTCTGAACGAACTCGGCGTGTTGCTCGATGAACGGCGAAAACTGACGCGCCACACTCAGTCCTTCGCGTTCAGGGCCGCCTCAACGTCGAGTGCGAAGCGCACGTCCCGCGTCATCAACTCGTTGACCTGGGCGTCAAGCTCGTGCTCGGATACGCCCTGCTCGGCCAGCTTCCGACGCAGGTCAGCCCGGAACTGCGCAGCAACCCGCTCTCGACCTCCGTCGCCGGGCACGGTCGCACGCCGCACATTCGAATTCCCGTGGCGCTTGGTCGGCATGGCGAACACCTCACGGCCCGAAATGTACGCGAGGCGGGCACGTCCACCAAGGGCAGGAAGCCGATCCGGATCCAAGTCGATGGTGTGGCCGTCGCCGTCGTCATGTCCATCGCGGGCAACGGCATCTACAAGCCCCCTCCAGACCGTCTACAACGCCCGCGCCGTGTTTCTCCTCACCTCGTGCACGTTGCGGGTCGATCGAGCCAGGGCGCTTCGGCTCCCTCATGGACCGCTGCATAGGCCAAGCTCTAATACAGAACATGTAGATGGCGGCCTCTTATCCTTGTGCTTTGGTACACACAGATGAATTTCTTCCGGCCGTTGACGCCTCAAGTAGCTAGACCCCCATCGTGGCGGGACCAACCAAGGTAAGACAATGAACGAAACCGCTACCTCAGGATCTGACTTGACCGCGCTCACGGCCGACATCGTGTCGGCCTACGTGTCGAAGAACCCCGTGCCGGTCGGGGAACTCGCGAACGTCCTGAACACGGTGCACGATGCGCTGCGCAGCCTCGGCAACCCGCCCGCGGCCGAACCCGAGAAGCTCACGCCGCCCGTGCCGATCAAGAAGACGGCGATGCCCGACTACCTGATCAGCCTGGAGGACGGGAAGCCGTACAAGTCGCTCAAGCGGCACCTGACGACACGAGGGCTGACGCCAGACCAGTACCGGCAGAAATGGGGCCTGCCGCCCGACTACCCGATGATGGCCGCGAACTACGCGGCGCAACGCTCCGAACTCGCCAAGACGAGCGGCCTTGGCCAGAGGCGTCAGCAAGCTGCGGCAGCCAAGCGCTCGGCTTCCGACGCGAAGGTGACGAGCCCGAAGAAGGGGCCGGGGCGGCCGAAAAAGGCGAAGTAGCGTGCCAGCGCGACATATCGCGGGCTGGAGCCATCGCCAAAGGGAGGCGATCTATCGGCTTTCCCTCCAGCTAAGGTGTCCAAGTGCTCGCATTCCCCGTGCTGCCGCTGTTCGTGGTTCTCGTTTTCGCCGCTGGTCTGGCGGTCATGCCATACCTTGAGCAGTGGGCTGGCGTGGTGAGTATCGTGTTGAGTGCGACAGCCCTGGTGCTCTGCATTCTGTTGGCCGAAATGGCCTCCTCGCCACCGAGAACCGCAGATCATCGGGCGGCGATAGCCATCCCCGTGGACGAGTAGGGGGCTCATACCGCTGCACGAGGGCGTCAATGGTCACCAGAAGATCGTCATCGAGGGTCAGGGTGACACGCTGCATCAGCCTCAATCCACCTCGTCATGCGAAGGGGAACGGCCCGGCGAAGGCTCACAGCTTGTCAGTGCATCTGGAGCTTGTCGTAGCCTTTGACACGGTAGATCAGGGCCGAGGCAATCCATGCTGCCACGAAGATGCCGACAACCGCGAAGCCGACATCACCAAGGTTCTCGTTGAGCACGCTTACCGCGCGCCACAGCCCACCTTCCAAGCCGAGCTTGTCGCCGATCAGGCCCAGCACCTCCAGGCCGCCGATGAAGAGCGCGATCACGACGGAGGCCGCTGTGATGGTCAGGTTGTACCAGAGCTTGCGAAGCGGGTTCACGAAGGCCCAGCCGTAGGCCCTGGTCATCAGAACGCTGTCGGTGGTGTCCATAAGAGACATGCCGGCCGTGAAGAGCGCAGGGAAGATCAGGATCGTCCAGAACGACATGCCTTGCGCCGCTTGCGTCGCCGAGATGCCGAGCACCCCGATCTCGGTCGCGGTGTCGAAGCCGAGCCCGAACAGGAAGCCGATCAGGTACATGTGCCAGGAGCGCGAGACGACGCCGAAGATCGGGCGGAACACCCGCGCCAGCAGCCCGCGCCCGGCAAGCAGCGCGTCCAGATCCTCATCCACGATCTTGCCGCCCTGCCGCACGCGGGTGAAGGCGGCCCAGACGCCGCGCAGGATAAACAGGTTGGCGATGCCGATGGCGAGAAGGAAGGCGGCCGAGACAGCGGTGCCGATCACGCCGCCTAGGTCGTGGAACTGATTGAGACTGTCCTTCAGAGCGGCGGCCGTGGCTGCGATCAGGACCGAGGCCAGGATGACGATGGTGGAGTGGCCGAGGGAGAAGAAGAAGCCGACCGAGTAGGGCTGCTTGCCCTCCTGCATGAGCTTGCGCACGACGTTGTCGATGGCGGCGATGTGGTCGGCGTCGAAGGCGTGGCGCAGACCGAAGGCGTAGGCGAGGAAGGCGGTCGAGAGCAGGGCCGGCCGATCCGAGAAGGCGAGAAAGGCCGCCGCCCATGCCGCGACATTGGCCGCGACGAGAAGCGCATAGGTGAGGCCCACCTTCGCTCCCACGCGGGCAGGCTGATCATCGAACGGGTTGAGCAGCACGGGCGGTGCACCTCTCCGGCGGGCAGAAGGCCCTCGTAGCGAGGCCGCTGCCCGAGCGTCAAATCATCGTCACGCGCCGTCGCGCCACGACCTTCCACCTCAACGGAGGTGCGTGTCGATGGTGGCGGAGTGATCGCGTGAGACACGGAGGGCGGTCCAGCTATCTGCGAACAGGTTGATGCCGGGCGATGGCGTTCTTCACTGGCACTCGGTTCGAGCATTGTGTATCGATATCTCAAGATATAGATACGAGTTCCGGCACAAGCCATGGCAAGCAAAGAGAAAACCAAGGCTTTCGCCTATCTCCGCACCTCCTCCAGCACGAACGTGGGCGAGGACAAGGACAGCGCCAAGCGCCAGCGCGAGGCCATCGCGGAATACGCGCGTCACGCGGGTTTGGAGATCGTCCAGGAGTTCTACGACGCCAGCGTTCGAGGTGCTGACCCCATCGACACGAGGCCGGGGTTTGCGGCGATGCTGGAGGCGATCGCCGGTAACGGGTGCCGCACCATAGTCGTGGAGACCGCCAGCCGCTTCGCCCGCGACTTGATCGTGGCTGAGACCGGCTACAAGTTCCTCCAGGCCCAGGGCATCACGCTGATCGCCGCTGATGATCCAGACAGCTTCTCGTCCGACACGCCTACTGCGGTGCTCATCCGGCAGATCCTGGGCGCGGTCTCACAGTTCGAGAAGGCGATGCTGGTCTCGAAGTTGGCCGGCGCGCGTGATCGGAAACGGAATGCGACTGGCAAGAAGGTTGAGGGCCGCAAGAACTACATAGAGACCTATCCCGAGATGGTGAAGCGCGCCAAGAAGCTCAGCCGGTACGATCGTTTGAGCCTTCGGAAGATCAGCGCGCGCCTCGCCGAAGAGGGATGGCTGAGTGAAGTGGGCAAGCCGTACACCGCGGCGGCGGTCAGCCGAATGCTATCGTACAAGGATGCTTGAAGCCTTCTCCCGACTATCTGATCCCAACCGTCCAGGCCACGACGTTGCCCTTAAGACGGCCGATCTCAATCGTGATGCTCTGAGATGCCCAGACGGTTGGGACGGGCCTGGAGCCGGCTTTGGTGGCTTGGTTCCTGGAGAGGCTGCCGAAGCCGAGATCGCGCGGCGACGATAGTGGTCAGTGCTCTGTTCCCCCAGCCAGGAGGTGCTGCTGGCGCTCGCGCAGGTCGACGGCACCTTCGACATCGCGACGGCACGCTGGATTGCCGAGAGGCTCGGGTTCGATGCGCTGGCGTTCCTTCAAATGGCGTTGGAGGTCAGCCTGCCGCGCCACCGCTCCTGACGGCATGGGGGCACCGCTCGATCAGCGGCACCTCCATCATAATCTGATCGAATTCGTCCATAATCTCGAAGATTAAGCTGATGATCCAGATGCAATGACTCGTTCGTTTGATCGCACTTCAATTTTGGAATAATTTGTAACTTTGGGCTGAGATAGTTCACGTTAAACTCGCAGAGGCGCACCAATCTTGACCAATTGTGAATGGACAACATTTTTCCGTCAAGTGTTGCTAAACCTCTCTGTTTTAAAATTTTAGCCATTCTGTTGACATGAGCATTCGTTAGGCCAAGTATGTCAGCTATGTTGCATTGGTTAATCGGTAATTCGCAGCAATAATCCCGCGCCTTTTTAAGCGCCTGCTGCCGCACATATAATTCGCATAGTAGATGGGCAAGGTGTTCAAGGGCAGACCGCCGCCCGAGGCTCACCATCCACTCGCGCGTCACAACGGCATCCGCGGCTGCGACCTGCCAGAGCGCTTTAGCAATCCGCGGCTGAGTCGCGGCAAGCTCCTGGAGATGTACGCGAGGCGTAAAGGCCACGGTGCTCTCACTGATTGTGCCGAGGCTGTAGTCGATGACTGGCAGTTCCAGGCCCTGCAAGTCCGGCAGATCACCCATCATGTGCAGGGAGATGATCTGCCGCTTTCCACTGCTCAGCGAGCGGTAGCACCACAACCAGCCACTCAGCACGATGCAGCACTGAGAGGGCCGATCATCTTCGTGCAGGATGTCATACCGTGGAGGCAGCACACGGACGCTTGCCGGTAAGCTCAAAATCGCCTGCCGCTCATCGGCTGTCAGAGGTCCCATGCTCTCCAGCTTGCGAACCAGCAAGTCGAGGGGACGATTATCCGCGATATTCACCTCGCTCATGCTTCTGACCTCGGCAAGTTTTTGGCTTGTAAAATTATAACCTACTATTTTGACTGAAAACCCTGCTCGGCTTCCAGCCCTGATACATATAGCCCATCTACCATATTTCTATGATCCGTGTTAAGTGCGCACATGGCCTATCTACTATTGCCTATCTACACCCACCCGACGTGCGAGCATGTCCTGCTCTAGCACACATGCACATTGCAAAAAGCGGGAGGAATCAGCTAGGCCAACTATCGTATGACGCGCTGAACCTGAACTGTCAGGCTCTTGTCTCCTCCGAGGCTGAGGACTGCATCAGCCTCCATTGAGCGGCATCGAGCCGTGGCGGTCGCTTGGGTGTGGCCTGCTTGGGGATGCGGAATTCGCAACCCGCTCATGTCACGAAATTCGATCAGAGCAGAAGTACGACGAGACGTGGCAGAGAGATCCGGATCTAACGGGACCAATGACTTATGGCAAATATCTGTCAAATGCGAAGCGATTGAAGTACGGCGATACGGACAAATCTTAATTGTTCATTAAATGTGTTGGCACATTGCTTGCTCGTTCAGGGCGACGTTTCGCCTTGGCAGACGCCCGGCAAGGTCCGAACTCTCCGCCGGGCGTTCTGCTGTTCAGTCCCGACGGTGGATCAACCAGCCGAGCAGGTAGCCGACGCTGATACCCGCCAGGAGAACTCCATATAGTGCCGCATCGTGTGACCTCATGGAGCAGCTATCCGACTACCGCTCCTGCGCCGTGATGGGAATGGACGACCTCGCCCTCGCGATTGGCCTGCCCGGCAAGATCGGCGGACACGGATCGGAGGTCGAGGGGATGGTCGAGCGCGGCGAGATCGAGCAGGTTCGCGCGTACTGCGAGGGCGACGTTCTCAACCTCTTCGCGCTCTACGTGCGGTGGGCGCTGCTCACGGGCCGGACGGATCCTGCGGGCCACAATGCCTCGCTGGAGAGCTTGGTGATGGACCTGGAAGAGGAGCGGGACGGCCGACCGGTGGCGTAACACGGATCGGCCGGCTCCAATGTTCATCCAGCCCGTCGAACGCGTCGGACCTGTGCCGCAAACTGCTGTCTGATCTGGCCTAAGATGTGCCCTACGGCCTGCCCTGTGTTCGGAGAGCGGGCCTTCTTGGGGAGCCCAGCAACGGGTTTGCCGAACGCATCAAGGTCGAGGGCCACGGAGCGGGCAGGAAAGGGCGAGCGGTCAGAGCTACTTCATCATTCCTCGGGCGTGCTTTTCGGTGCGCTCCAGCATCCGGTGCCACGGCTGGGCGCTGTCGGTGAACACCTCGGCCTGCGGTGCCACGCCCACGCGAGCCACGCTCTCGACCGCGGCGCGCCGGTCCCCTCGTCCAGGTCACGCTGGGCCGGCCCTCGCGCCGATATCCCCCGATGACGTACCAATGCATGTGGTCCGTTATGGGCATTCTGAATGGTGACCATAACAGGCGGGCATGGTACCGTTATGGTCACCTCTCAAAGTGACCATAACGGAGCACGCGAGAACATCCCGATGGCCCAACCCGTGTCCCTGGCACTGCAAACCCTCTACGCGGAGCTTGTCGAGCGCGCTGCCATCGCCCAGCTTCAAACGGACTTTTCCGTCGAGGGCTCCTTCTACACGTCGACGATCAAAGGGCGGCGGTACTGGTATTTCCAGGAGCCACAGCGCGAGCATGAGCGGCGCAAACGGTACGTCGGTCCGGATACGCCGGACCTCCGCAAGGTCATTGACGCGCACAAGGAGGCAAAAGACGACTTTCGCCAGCGGCGCGAGATGATCGCAGCGCTCCTTCGCGCCGGGTTCGTCCGTCCTGATTCCATGACCGGGAGAGTTTTGGAGGCTCTCGCCAACGCGGGCGTGTTTCGCATGCGCGCCGTTGTAGTCGGCACGGTCGCTTACCAGTGCTACTCAGGTCTGCTTGGGGTCAAGCTCGGGGCCAGCAATCTCACCACCGCGGATCTCGACCTTGCTCAGTTTCCGAGTATCTCGGTTGCGGTGGAGGATCGGACCGACCAACCATTCGGAGAGATCCTGAAGAGCGTCGACCCGAATTTCCGGCCGGTGCCTCACGTCAGCAACAGCACAAGGATTACACAATACGCTCTTGGTACGAAGTACCGCGTCGACATTCTGGCCCCGAACCGGGGTCCCGATACGGACGAGCCTGTGCCACTCCCAGCCCTGCGGGGGGATGGGCAACCGCTGCGCTTTCTCGATTTCCTCCTCTACCAGGAGATCCGGGCCGTCGCCCTGCATGGCGCAGGGGTCCTCATCAACGCTCCGGCTCCGGAGCGGTATGCCCTCCATAAGCTCATCGTCAGTCGCGAGCGGCTCGGATCTCCAGAAAGCCAAGCTAAGGCTTTGAAGGACATGCGTCAGGCTGCCGAACTGATCGACGTCCTTACCAAACAGAGGCCCTACGAACTGAAGGACGCGTGGAGCGAGGTGATGTCCAGGGGACCGAAATGGCGCACCAATGCCAGACAGGCAGCCCACTTACTCCCAGAGTCCTCATACAAGCGCTTGGTTGATTGTGTTGGCTCTCTCGATGAGCACTGATGTGGTGGGCCGCGTACCGGCCTGACCATGACCGTTATGGCATTTTCGCGAAAAGGCCATAACGTGGCACGCCGCCTTCGAAACGCACCTGGGATCCGCCTCTTCAGCAGCCAGCGCTCTAACCCTCGCGCCATCGCGGTTTCCTGCCGGATTGTACTTCTCGATGTGCTGGCGACCCCGGCCAACGATGGGGAACGTTAGACCTCATTCAGGTCGCCACAACCCTCAAATCGTCCTGGGGTGCACAAGTCGTGGCAACACGGCGGCCACCAGCTTACGCCAAGCAGCACTCGTAGCTGCGCGCAAAATCTAATTTCGCAACGTCGATTGCGGGTCTATGCAAGTTGATCAGACGATGCTATCGCAGCCGGGCGACAGCTTAATCTCCAAGGCAAGTAGATGACCCAATTTACTGTTGTTCCAGGAGGGAAGCTATGCATTCTGATCTGGCGAGGGCCCGGCAGATGTGGGAGCAGCACAAGGAGGTAGTGCAGCGGCTTGAGAATAACGAGCCGCAGCAGGGCGAATCTCCGCAGCAGCTAGAAGCTGCTCTACATACGGCTCGCTTGCGCAGTTATATTGCCTTGGGCCGGGTGATTGCCTTGGAGCAAAGCTACCACGCTCATCAAGCCGGCGAAGGCGCACCGATAAACTATTGGCAACAAGGCTGAGGCTCCAAGCTGACACGTCGGGCACCGACCCGCGCAATCAGGCAGTTGATCGCTGCGAAGAGGCGGAACAGGGGCGAGTGGCGACGGCGCTCGAACACGCGTCCGGTGATCGGCTAACCGGATGGCAAGGGATGGCCAGCCAACTCGCGGCCATGGCATGCGTACGCTTGGTGATCCGTGAACTCCGCGACGATGCCCGTCACGGGCACCCCCGCAAGTGGCCCGGGCAGGCAATCAAGGTGACGAACCGTGTGAGATTGATGGAGTACCTGAGCGGCTGCGAGTGGCCGGCGGGGGATACCGCAGACACCTTCCTGGACTGGTGTGCGGACAAAGTGCCGGAGTCCTGGATCCAGATCCGCAAGCCTTATCCGTCGTCTGTCAAGGACGCGATCAGCATCACCATGGCCGTGGGTATGCGGGGCTCGAAACCTGACCCTCACGGCGAGATGAAGGCCCGGCTGCGGTGGCCCTTCCCGCTCGCCGACTGGTAGGCTGCAACCGGAGAACACCCGGGCGTAGGACGGGCCGCGCCTGTCCGGTTGATCGGCCTAGATGGTCCGTATTGACGGCGCGCCACGGTGCCCAAGGTTGTTCAGGGGGCGGCATGGGGGACAGCCATGGCGCAGTTCGATCACATCCTGAATTGGACCCTCAAGGTCGGATCACACCCGTTTCCAGGACCAAACGGCGGTACCTGCATCAATGAGGCCGCAATTGTCGCGGCCGGGTTCCCGTACCAACCGGTGCGCTGCGTGGACGACATGCCCGACTGCTTCAGCAGGACGATCTGCCGATTGGCGATGCGCCTCAACGACGAGGCAACCGACGCCGAGCGACAGCGCCTCCTGCCATTCGTGGCGAGGCTGGCGTGCGCCGACAAGCGCGAGGTGGAATTCCTGCGCCAGCAGTACATTGAAGCACGCACCTACAGGAGCCCCTTGGGTTTCGACACGACCCCGCTGAGCTTCGATGAGGGACTGGCGATACTCGAAGGGGCCCTGGCCATTGGCCGTCAGGCCCGCCTCTTGAGCGAGGACGAAGTGAGCGCAAGGCTGGTCCGAGCCAAGCACGCGCCCGAACAGAAATCGGTGGATCGGAGCATGGTGACCAAGATCAAGAAGTGGCTCGGGATCGAAGCTGAAGTCGCCTGATCGGGTGTAGAGGTGCCGTGCCACTGCCGCGGCAGGAACAGGGACTCCTGCCGGCTCACCACATACTGGCAGCCGCACTGCTCCTGGAGCCGTGCCACCAGACGGGCCATGTCCCGCCGGGTGAAGCTCGCAGTGTGGGGCCAGCGGATCAACAGGTCTCCAGGTATTCGTCGCCCCAGAACAGTTTAAACATCAGAGCATCGTTCTCGGTCTTGAACCGCACCTCACTGGAGAGACGCCATACCTCGATACGGTTCTCGTGCGCCCATTCAGCCACGGCCTTGGGAACGCCCCCAGGACCGCGGGGACCTAGGGCAAATCCACCATGGACAGGCAGTGCATACGGGAACGCCGCAAGCTTTTCATCAAACGCCCGAATACGGGCCGTATATATGGTGGGAATTTCACGCGCAAACGAAGACATCTCAAATCCCTCAAATCAAACGCTCGGACCAGCCGCGAAAATGCTCATGCGGCAAGCAAGCCATTAGCATGTCGAAACGTATTCATACCAGCGCATCTGGTACAGAAGCGCGTCGCTCTCGGTCTTGAACCGAAAATGACGCTCATTATGATGGAAGGAAACCTCATTCTCCTCCAGCCAATTGGCTACATCTTGCGGGATATCGTTCCGCTCATCATGTGCAACCTGAATAAACGGCGGCCCCATCGAGAGACGGAAGGGGAATTCAGCGGCAATTTCTCGCTCTCTCCGACGCCGTGCTTCGATACGAGCCGCCCGCTCAGCCATGATTTCTTTCAGAACCTTATCAATAACCGACGACATCTCAAATCCTCAAATCAACGTTCGAGCCGGCCGCGCAATGCTCTGCGGCCGGCTCCTTCTCTACGTACCGCCACGACACGCGCGATGTCCATATTCATCGCGAGGCCGTGGCAGATCGCCTATGCCCACCGGAGCCGGAACAAAACCGCCTCGGACGCATACCGAAAATGAAAGCCCTGCGGCGAATAGCCATACTCTGTATGCCGTTCGCGCAGCCATCTGTGAAGTTCTGCGGCACGATCCTCAGCGTATTCTTCAGAGGGAATGACCGTACTGCGATGCACCAAATATGGGTAGCGGGCATGTCTTCCCATGACATCTCCTCCGCACGGTTATCTCGCACAGCAGCAAAAGCTTGGCTGCTACCGTTTCAGAGAGCGTGTATACACGAACGCCGCGCGGTCTGCATCACGCGCCCTTCAACCAGAACGGCTTGAACTTCGCAGCGGCGGTCTCATCCTTGAAACCGATGAGACGTTCAGGGCGGACATCTCAGAGGGGCTGAGATCGCAAATCGCAGTCGACTGGCTGCTCTTCAGGCCGGCATCACAGGAGGACCATGGTTTCCCGAACCACCTCCTCCTTTGCAGCCATTACAGCGCCGGGCGGCGGTGAACGGTTCCCGCTCACACTGAGCGCGTACGACGACGACGCGACGGGCACCTTGGCACCGACGCACGGCGCAACAAGCGAGGTGATCCTGGCACTGGGCAGCGACGAGCCGCTCCATACGAACATGTGTACGTTCCTTCAAAAGCCGTTGAAGGTCAGCCTGCTGCGCCACCACTCCTGAAGGCGCGAGTGCATAGTTTCACAAACCGAACATAGTTACGGCGACTTCCAAACGGCTACGCTGAAACCACACGCCACGGGCGTCATTCTCTAGTAGGGGCGCAACATGGATTAAGCGTGAGCTTGGGACAGCGCGGGACCTCGTTCCGCACTGAAGGTCATTATGCGTGATGCAAATTTCTTCTATCGAGACGGAGACAATGAGCGGACTGGCCCTGTGTTGCACGGCGTCGCTCAGGGCGTGCTGGAAGCCTTGGCTCTTCCTAATGAGGGGAGAATGCCTGATCAGCTTCGGGAGCTTGCCGAGCATTTAGTGGAACGGGACGCGCTGGGACGGATGGAGACGCCCCTGGAATGAAGCAGGTGCAGTCGCGGATGCGTCTCACCTCGTGGGAAAGGGTGCTCCGCGCGCTCACAAATTCCCCTCCTGCTCCGCCCGGATCCGGTCCCGGTGCGCGCGTTTCTGGTCGAGGATCCACCTGCACTGCGCCAGCACCGCCTCCTCCAGGCGGGCGTCGGCTCCGGCCGCCTTGAGACGGGCGACCAGCGCCGCCTGCCGCTGGCAAACAATCTCCCACTCGGCCGTGCTCTGGGTGGCGAGATCAAGGTCGGCGGGCGTCCAGGTCACGACGGCACTCCCGTTCTGGATGGCGGGCCCGAATTCCTCCCTACCGGTCACGCGGGGCGGCCTTGCACGCGAATGCGGAGATGAAGCATCAAACGGTTAAGGATACGGATCACCACCTGCCATATGGGCTATGGGTTCGCCGGGAACCGGATCGTCACCACGGTTCCCGAAGCGCCACCGTTCGGCCGGATGTCGTAGATGCCCTCAAGCTGCGCCACCATCGAGCGGATCAGCCGCTGGCCCAAACCGGTGCCCCTGGCCCGCTCCGGGCCGTCGAACGCGACGCCGACACCGTCGTCCCGCACTTCGAGCACCAGCGCATCGTCCTCACGCCGGAACCGAACCGCGATGATGCCGGGCCGGTTGTCCGGGAAGGCGTACTTCATGGCGTTGGTCACGCACTCGTTGAGAATGAGGCCGACCGCAACGGCGCGGTCCTGCGGCAGAGCGTGGTCCTCCACCTCCGCCCTGATCACGACAGGGCGCAGGCCAATCATGCTCGTGCGCAGGTCGTTACACAGCCCGGAGAGAAATTCGTAGCTGCCCACCGTCGTCTTGCTGGTGTCGCGGCGCAGCCGTTCGTGGACCCGCGCCAGCACCTGCATCCGGTCGGCCGTGGCCGCGAGCATCGCGCGGGCCGTCTCGTCCTGCACGGTGCGGTACTGGAGCTTCACCAGAGCCATGAGCGTGGTCAGGTCGTTGCGGATGCGGTGGGATGCCTCCCGCAGCAGCAAGTCCTTCTCCTGCTCGGACGCGGCGAGCCGCGTGTTCGCTTCGGCGAGGTTGTGCAGCGTTGAGTGGAACGCCGCGATAATGGTCACGGTAGCAAGGCCGATGGCGACAAACAGGAAAAGTCCGACGATATCGGACGGGCTCGCGACCTTGAGACTGTAGATCGGCGAAAGCAGGAAGTAGGCTACGTAACCGGCGCTTAGGAGCACCGCATAGATCCCGCAGCCTCTGTCGAACAGAACAGCGCACACGATGATGGCCGCGAAGAATAAAAGGACCGGGAAGCCACTGAGGTGTGGTCCGAGCCACACGCGCACGAGCAGCACGGCCGTGACAACGGCCGTGGTTGCGAGATACTGCGCCCAAGTTGGCCACCCAGGCGTCCTGAAGGTCTCGGTGAAGAGATGCTTCATCACGGGCCTGCGTCCCCAAGTGCCTGCGCAAAGGCTCTGGTTGATTTAGCGCAGGGCCTATCCAGTTGCCCAGGTTCAAAGGCGGGCCGTGGTGCGTTCGCAATTACGCAGGTGAAGACGAGGTCACGAATGTGGGGTTGAACCGGGCCATCCTCGGGGTCGACGCCGAGGGGCTCGTCCGATCGTTCATGACGGATGTGCTGGCTGATGCGGCATTCCGGGTCTTGGACGCAGGGTCGCAACAAGCGCGCGAGCGGGCGCGTGACCGAGGCCGGGACCGCGGTCATGGCGGAGGCGTTCGCAAGACCCTCAAGGGGAATGCCACGCGGTATGGCATCCGGACCAGCGCCATCTCGCAGCGCAAGGCGTTGCGGCAGGCGGTCAAAGAGAAGTCCGAGAAGTAGGTGCCGATACCTGCTCCGTGCACAGCAGTTGTCGCTCTGCTGGTCACGAGGCAGGCCGGATCAGCGGGATCACGTTGCTCTGGACGGCAGACAGGGTAATTGGTGAGGCCGTTCGCTCGGCTGCGAGCAGCAGCGCGGCTGGCTCGTAGGGCTTCGAGATCAGCAAGAAGCCTTCCCGGGTCGCAGTCGCAGCTTGATCGCTGTAGCCGGTCGCGAGCAGCACTGGCAGGGCAGGCCAGCGGCTCCGGATGTGCTTCGCCAGTTCAAGCCCATTCATGCCACCCGGCATGACAAGGTCCGATAGAACGAGATCGAATGGCTGGCCTGAGTTGAGGATATACAGAGCCTCTGCCGCAGTACCAGCGCTCACAACTGAGTGACCGCGCTCCATCAGGACCGACGCTGTAGCATCGGCTACTTGAGAATTGTCCTCGACCAGTAAGATGCGGAGGAGGCGTACAGGCTTGCCAGCCGTGCGCTGAGGCCCCGTTGCATCAGGAACCTGGGCACTCGTGCGCGGCAGAGAGATCGTGAAGGTCGTGCCATGACCAACCTCGCTCGTCACCCGCACCGACCCATTCGACTGCTGGGCAAAGCCGTAGACCTGCGGTAGGCCGAGCCCGGTGCCTTTGCCCACCTCCTTCGTGCTGAAGAACGGCTCGAAGGCCCGGGCGAGCACGTCAGGCGACATGCCATGGCCGGTGTCGCTCACCGAAATCGCGACGCTCTGGGCCACCTTCCCGTCGTGAGTTGTCACATTCTCGGTCTTGATCCGGAACTGGCCCCCTTTGGGCATGGCGTCCCGTGCGTTCACGGCCAAGTTGATGAGCGCGATCTGTAGCTGAGCGGGATCGACCTCGACGGGCCACAGATCCTCCGCAAGGTCGAGCACGATGCCGATGTCGCCCCGGAGCGACTGCTTGAGCATGTCGTTCATGCCCAGAATGAGCCGGGTCACGTCCACGACCTCGGGCCGCAGTGTCTGAGAGCGCCCGAAGGCGAGCAACTGCTGGGTCAGCTTGCGGCCCTGCTCGACCGCCTGCATCGCGTTGTCGATCAACCGCGCCCGGCGCTCCTCGGGTGCCCGCCGCAGAAGATCGAGATTGCCCAGCACCACGGTGAGCAGGTTGTTGAAGTCGTGCGCGATGCCAGCACTGAGCCCACCCAGCGCCTCCATCTTCTGAGCCTGGAACAGGGCCGCCTGCGTCTTCTCCAACGCTTGCTGCGCATTCCGCCGCTCGGTGATGTCGCGGGTGACCTTGGCAAAGCCGACCAGTCGCCCGGTCTCGTCGCGGATGGCGTCGATCAGCACGCTGGCCCAGAACCGCGTTCCATCCCGCCGAACCCGCCAGCCTTCCGCTTCGAACTTGCCCACCCGAGCCGCCGTTTCCAAGGCTCTGGCGGGCACGCCCGCGGCGCGGTCCTCCTCGGTGTAGAAGCGGGAGAAATGCTGCCCAATGATCTCGGCTTCGCTGTAGCCCTTGATGCGCTGCGCGCCGGAGTTCCAGTTGGTGACGATCCCCTCCGGGCTGAGCATGAAGATGGCGTAGTCCCGCACGCCCTGAACGAGGAGCCGGAAGCGCTCCTCGGTCTCGCGCAGAGCCTGCTGGGCCGCCTGTCGCTTCGTGATGTCGCGCGTGACCTTGGCAAAGCCGATGAGGGTGCCTGAGGGATCGCGGATCGGGTCGATGATGACGTGCGCCCACATGCGGCTGCCGTCCTTGCGCACCCGCCAGCCTTCCTGCTCGAAGCGCCCGTCGCGGGCTGCGGTTTCGAGTGCCCGCCTCGGCAGGTCCGTTTGGCGGTCTTCCTCGGTGTAGAAGCGGGAGAAGTGCTGGCCGAGGATCTCGGCTTCCTTGTAGCCCTTGAAGCGCTCAGCCCCTGGGTTCCAGCTTATGATGATCCCGGTGGGGTCGAGCATGAAGATGGCGTAATCGGTGACGGCCTGGATCAGGAGGCGGAAGCGCTGCTCCTCGCTGATGATGGGCGTGGGCTGGTTCTCGGATGCCATGCGCTCCCCTCTGCATGCAATTCAACCGCAGCAGGTAGCGGCCCTGGTCAAACCATCCTCGTCCAATCGCCTCAACATACAATTGGTTCCTGCCGTTGAGCGGCGATTAAACGGTTCACCCTCGATGTTGCAGAAGGCACACGCGCAAGCTGCGGTCCCGGCTTGATTGTCCACTCGCCGTCGCCGCCCCGTCATACCGACTGCAACCACGCCAGGAAGAGGGCACGAACCTCATCGTCGGTGCGGATGCCTTCGTGGCATTCGATTTCGTCGACATAGCGGCACCAGATCTGGCCGCCGCGCGTGATCACAACGATCCTTGCCGTCCAACAATCGTCGGGCTCCTCGAACACGAACCTGCTGGCGATCGCATCAGCGGGAGGCCGTCTCTTCCCGCTCATCCGCGTTGGCTTCGTGTACGAAGCGCCGCTCGGAATGGCACGGCAGGTGAGCGGATGGACCTCGATGCACACATTCTCGACCGTCTGCGGCCCGGTCCGACCGGCGGCTAAATACCGGCGAATGATCGTGTCTGCCTGCTGAAGAAATTCTTCGTTCACGGCTTTTCCTTTTCTTGTTCTCGCGTGAGCAAAGATATTTACTTCCGCGCTTCCATTCCTCGTGCAAAGGAGTAGCATGCTTTACGGTCATCAATTCATGGCGCTGTTCGAGCGCATCCGAGATCTGGGTCTGACGGGGTCACGGCACCACTTCTCCCATTCACTGGTGCGGCCGTGGCAAGGACTACATGCGCGACCTCACACGCCGCGATGGCCCGACCTCTCGCGTTTCATCGAGGACAGTTCAGCGCGTCCGTGAGCGTCTGGCCGAGGCTTCTGAGGCCGAAGTGGATCCGCTCCTTCAAGCTCGCGACCTCCGTCTCACCACGGGACGAGAAAGGCGGCGAGGCGGTTGCCCCGTCCGATCAGCACCCCGCGGGCGTCGCGGGTCGTGTCGCTGCGCTCGTCATACACGGCCACGATCACTCCGTGGGCGTCTCTGGCCAGGGATCGCCCTGTCAGAGGCTGCTGCTCAATCGTGCCGAGGACGTGGCCGTGACGATCGCGAATAGTCTGGCGCATCGATGGTCCTCCCTCAGCAACTTGACTCGACAGGGCCAGCGGCGAGGCAGTCGCCGCCGTGAAGCAACTACCGGCATGCTGGACGAGCGCAGCTATTTTAGCAACGACGACCAGAAATTTGGGCCTCATCGCGCCCTTCATGCCGCTTCGGTCTCATCGTCGTAGTAGCCATCCGGGACAGGTTCGCCGACAATGCCCGCGATCAAGCGATCCAGACGGCTCCGAACCTCGGGGTGCGGCTCATCCTCTTCGAGGTCGGCTCCGTCGTCCTCGTCGTTGAAATCGAGACCGGAGGCCCAACTGTCGAGGATGTAGCGGAGCGAGTGCGGGCTGGGTGTGTCCTCGGGAGGCGAGAGATGGATGGCAATCCCGTACTTGGCGAGCGCCCCCTGGAGCGCACGCATCGCTGTCGCGGGAAGCTTGCGGAGACGATGACCAGGACCGCTGCCGTCACGTCCCCCGCCGTGCCTCAAGCCGGGCCCGAGCCTTGAAAAGGGCTGCGAGCGCCTCGTCGAGGTCGTGCAGGAGTTGGACCGCATCGGCCGTGTCCTGCTGAGCCTCGGTCAGCCTCACGAGTTCCCGGCTCTCCGCGTCCCGCCGCGCCTCGATCGCAGCGATGGCCCGCTGGAGGATGTCGAGGTTGCGCTCGGACGAGCCCGGCTTATCCTCCATGGCGGCCACGGCCCCCTGAAGCTGGTGCCACCGTCCCCTTAGGGTGGCAAGCACAGTGGCGAAATTCGTCTCGAACCGCGCGAGCCGGACTTCGGCTCCGGCCGGGTCGTCGCCACGGGCAACAAGCGAGGTGATGAGCGTCCGCTGCCGGGTGCACGCCGCTGCCAGATTGGTAGCCTGCTCGGCCGCGATGGCGAGGTGGTGGAGGGAGTCGGCGGGGCGGATCATGACGCGACCAACAGGGATTTCAGGGCGAGCCGAGAGCGGCACAGGATGATCAGCGCCTCGTCGAAGACATCAAGGCAGCGGTTGGCCTCGGCCCATTCGCGGCTGAGGGAGGACAGGTCGGCTATGCGCCGGATTTCCGCCTCACGCTCCGCCATGACCGCGGCGATCTGGCGGTCCACGTCGGCGAGCTTGGCTTGCGCGTCTGGGTCGGCGGCCATGGCAGGCTCCTGACCGGGGACAAGCGCATTATACGCGACCGAACTACCGCAGGGTACGCCCGAGCAGCCGAGCGGTTCCGCTCCTCTCGGCGCTTCGCGCGCCGAAACGGTGGTATGGCTCAGTGACGCGAGCCGCACCGGACCTTCGCGCGCACTCTGGATTTCTCCCGTGCCACCCTTGGTGTTGCTGCCCTGGTTTTCGCCTCCACCAATATCGACGACATCTTCATCGTCTCGGCGTTCTTCGTCGATCCAAAGCTCGCCCGCGGAGCCGTCGTTGCCGGGCATTTCCTCGGCATGGGCGCACTCACAACCGCAGGCGCAGCCGCTACAGCCGCGACCAGAGCCTCACGGTGCCGGGTCGCAACCGCGCGTTCTTGCTGACCATGGAGGCGGGCTCGATCGTGGGGAGCTTCTTCGGCGGGCTGATGCTCGGGCTGGTGCCGGGCGTCGTCCTGCTATCGCTGCTGGCGATCATTCTCATGTCGGTGAAGGTCTGGCGGCACACCTAATTGCTCACCGCTCGCTCATCAGGAAGGGGCAGGATCGGGCGCGGGGATTGGGCGCGACGAACCGGGTGCAGCGTGCACCGTCGTACTCGACTGTCATCAAACAGGCACAGGCTGAAGGCTAAATGCCGGGTCCGCAGGCGGGATCGCAATCAGGAGGCTCTGATTGCACGGTCATCGTCTGCTCCGGCCCGGTTCGCCGTGCTGGAGTGACATCGTCCAGCCTAGCTGGTTGGCCTCTGGCTTGCTTAAGGCAAGCGTGATCAAGGAAGCGCTGTGCAGGAAGGAGGAGAGAGATGCTCACCCCTTATGCATCTTGGACAAGCTCCGCAGACTGCCTCACCGCAGAGATCCAGCACGCCCTCGCGAAACTAGCCGACGTCGAAACCGAGATCGAAATTGAATGTGAGCGCCTGGAGCGGTGGCCCGGACCGGCAGACGAGAAGGAGCACCTGCTGGCGCAGCTTGAGACTGAGCGTCAGCGCCGCCGCGCGCCCCTGGCGCAGCGTCTGACCGAACTTCAGCAGCGCCTGATGGCGCGCATCCGCGTTCGCCCGCTCCACCAACCGGACGATCAGCCCCCGATGGGGGAGCTTCTCGCCCCAACGTATCTTAGGTCCGCAGCGGAATGAGCCAGGACCTCGTCCGGGGCGAAGCGGCCCAGAGTGCTATTGTCCACCGCCGTATGATCTTCCAGGGCCTCCCCAGCCCGCCTGCTCGTGAACCGGATCACCTGCGCGTCCTCCGCAGGCTGGCGGCCCGCACCCAGTTGCGTCAGGTCTGCGGCCCTCCCGGCGTTCTGCTCCATGAACGCCTTGATCCTGGGCGCGACCTCCGCCCGGAAACGCGAGCCATTGAACACGCCGTAGTGCCCGGCACCTGCCTGGAGATGATACGCTTTCTTGCCTGCCAGGAGGCTCGTGGTGAGATCGAGCGCGGCGCGGGTCTGACCTACACCCGTGATGTCGTCCTTCTCGCCCTCGATCGCCATCAGAGCGCAGCGGCGGATCGCGCCCAGATCAACGGGCTCACCCCGGTGCCGCATCACGCCGCGCGGGAGAGCGTGCGCGATGAACACGGTCTCGACCGTCTGGAGGAAGAACTCGGCCGTGAGGTCCATCACCGCGAGGTACTCGTCGTAGAACTCGCGGTGCTTGGCTGCGGAGTCCCCGTCACCTTGAACGAGGTGCTTGAACATGTCCCGGTGCGCCGTCAGATGCCGGTCGAGGTTCATCCCCATGAAGCCGGTCAACTGAAGGAAGCCAGGGTAGACCCGTCGCCCGCGGCCCGGCGCGCTCCACGGCACCTCGTGAATGCAGTGCTCGAACCACGCCAGCCCGCGCTGCTGGGCGAGATCATTGACCGCCGTGGGCGAGCGCCGGGTGTCGATCGGACCGCCCAGGAGGGTGGCCGAGCGCGGCACCAGCGGGTGGTCCTCGGCCTCCATGCGGGCGATGGCGGCCAGCACGGGAACGGAGGGCTGGCACACCGCCATCACGTGCAGATCGGGCCCGAGCGCCTCGAACAGGGCCATGCAGTAATCGATGTACTCGTCGAGGCCGAACCGTCCTGCCGCCAGCGGCACCTGTCGGGCGTCGCTCCAGTCGGTGATGAATACCTGATGCGTGTCGAGGAAAGCCGCGACGGTGCCCCGCAGCAAGGTCGCGTAGTGGCCCGACATGGGCGCGACGAGCAGCAGCTTGGGCTTGTCGGACGGCTCGCCGAACGCGATCACGCGGCAGAAGGGCTGCTCCCACACGACCCGCTCCGAGGCGGACAGGTTGAAGGCAGGCTTGGGATAGGCCCGCGTCGCCCGCTCGAACAACTCGCAGGACGCGGCGAGAGCACGGCTGGTCGGAGTGCAGGAGAACAGGTTGAGCGGGTTCTCGCAGGCGAGTTCCGTGGCCTTAGCGGCGACGCGGGCTGGCGCGAGCATCAGACCACAGGACTCTCGCAACAGATAGATCATGCGCACTCTCCCCCGAGAAGCCCGCAGTGCAAGCTGCTTCGTCTCGCTGGCGTGCCACCCAACGTTTGATGATGCGGTGAGGCCGCGTCTGGTGATCCGTCTGCACTGGATGCAGCAGAACTTTTGCCTACACCGTTGCTGGCAGGCGTGCACTATGTATGAAAGTAGACAATGAGTGACGCTCGCCGCCCCTCCCTTGGCATTTATTAGAGACTAGGCCAGAACCCCAACCGTGCCAAGTATCTTTTGTAAATATCCCCAGGTGTGCAGATTGGATGCCCCTCACTACACGCCTTAGTTTCATTTTATCGCGCTGACTGGGCCCCTGTTCAGCAAGCATATAGCCGAGCTTGAAGGCGCGATGACCGGTGCGGTTGCGGCTGGAGTCGCCTTGACCACGTCCGACGCCACCGACCGCGTCACGATCTGAAACAAGGGTGTGTGGCACTTCCTCGGCTGGCGAGCCGACGAGGTGATGGCGATCCGGCTCACGTCATCCTCACCCCCGAGGGCCGGGCGGCAGGTGTGCCAGAACGTGAGATGCAGATTGCGTTTCAAGCCTGTGAGCATGTGGCGACTGGATCCAGCTTCTTCATTCAGCCCAGGCATCGAGAACGCAAGACGATCCCGTGTTGGCGATGATCTTCGCGCACACACGCCACAGCCGCGGGTTTTGCGACACCGACAAAGTCAGCAGCGTCTCGTTCGCGCATCGCCGACGTGCTCGACGGCATGAAGTCCGACCATGCTGCCAACACGCATCTGGATGGGCGGGTCGAGTTACTCCTCGACAACAGACAGTCTGATCCCGAACTCCTGCGCACGATCAAGCGCACGCTTCAGACTGGCGCGATGACTGGCAAGCTGCCTCCGGTCCCACTCGGTCAAGCGGCATATTTGTCCTGCGTGCTCCAAACGATCGATTTTATCTAGGTGGTAGTCCGCGCATCTTATGAGAGCCGATACACGCTCGCCGAACGGCATAGCCTCTAGTTCTTTTTTCAGAGGCATTCGGCCGTCGTAAGATATTACGGAGTTTGGAGGAGTGGGATTTACTCCGTACGAGTCTTCACTCTGGTCCGCTTGCGCATCCGTGCGTGATACCTCCGCCGGGAGGTCCGTTGTTTGCTCTCTTAGCATTGTTACCGCCATGAATGGCACGATGTTCCTTGAACCAGGATCGCCGGTTCGCCAGCATGTCGCTGGATGTTTCGCTCATGTGATACTGAGCAGCCGCAATTACAACGACTTCCTAAACCAATCCCGATCTCGCGGGATGGATCCTCACGTGGGCCCGAAAGCCAGGAGCACTCTCATGCTGCTCAGAGGGCTGCGATCTCGTCGTCGGCTTCCCGCCGCATGGCATGCAGTTGGGCGAGGGCTGGCGGA
>NC_011894.1:6612500-6800000 GCF_000022085.1 Methylobacterium nodulans ORS 2060 | reverse complement strand
TAGCCCTAGTTTCCCAGGGTTGTTCCGAACCGAAGGGCACGTTCCCACGCGTTACTCACCCGTCTGCCGCTGACCCCGCAGGGCCCGCTCGACTTGCATGTGTTAAGCCTGCCGCCAGCGTTCGCTCTGAGCCAGGATCAAACTCTCACCTTGAAGAGCTGACCTCAAAACGCTCGATCACAACATTGACAGGGCACACTCGATCCCGGGTTGCCCCGGATCGGTGAGCTTCCAGAAACGTCGGACCGGCGCCTCATCCTGCTCCGGCCAGGGCCCAAGCCCCAGCCCGCAAGGACAACGCCGTCCACGCTTCTCTTCCTCCGATGCACTTGTCAAAGAGCCCGCCTCAACGACAGTCCGGCCGCCCCGGGCAACCCACCCGGACCCGACCTCACAGGCTGTCGGAAAGAAGCAGAAGCAGCCGGGCCGCTGATCTCTCGCGGCCGGCGCCGATGGGGGGTCGTATACGGCCCCCCATCCCGGCCGTCAACTCCCAATCTGAACCTGTTGCGACACCCCCTCCCCGCTCCGTCTCGCCACCCGCGCGCCCTCACCCCCAGGCGGCCCGCAGCAATCCGCTGTCGTCCCGGGCCTCGACCCCAGCGGCGAGCCGTGCCGCGAAGGCCCCGGCATAGAAGCGCAGGCCGAGATCGCCCCGCACCAGCGGATCGTCGCGAAAGCGCGGATCGGCCGCGGCGTCGGGCACCACCAGAACCTCGTCGCTCCGGATGGTGTGATTGCAGAAGGAGATCGACCGGGGCATCTCCGCGAGGTCGAGGCCGAACCGTGCCTTGATCCAGTGGGTAGCCTCGCCGATCAGCGTCACGGCGGCCCAGGGCGTCCCGAAAAGAGCAGCCGCAACGGCCGCGATGCAGTCGATCTGCGGCTCCGGCGCGGTGTCCGCGATCCGGTAGGCCGCGAGTTCACGCAGTCGATCTTCCTCGCCGGATCCGGCGAGGTCTGTGCAAGCGATGAGATCGACCATGCCTCATTGTCCACTGTGCCGCGACCGAAAGCGGCCTTCGGGTCAGTGTTCGGCGTCAGACGTTAACATTTGATTTTGTTTGCAAAGGATCGATTTATACCCGTCGAGGGGGAGGGAGAATCCACGTCTGACTGCTCGATCGAGGACGGGCAGCCCCGATTCGGGCGAATTCTCGCGCGCTCGACCTCGCGGATACGATCGCCGGGCGCCGGATCGGCGTCGCGGCAACGCCGGCCCCGGGGCACGCCTGGGCGCCAGCCCGGACGGGTCTCTCGCTCAGCGGCCCCTGGTGTCGTTCGTCATGTCGGGGGATGATAAGGAGGACGGGTCGGCCCAGGATCGCGCCGATCGAGTCGGTCCTCGTGTGGCTCTGCATCGCCGTTCCGGCCCCGCAACCCCACTCGGCCGCGCCGGAGGCGATCGAGACTTCAGTGGATGGAACGGCCGGAAGCGGAGTCCTGCGCCCTGCGCGCCTGCTGGATGATCGAGGCCTCGTAAAGCTCGGCCTGGGCGCGGGTGAGGCCGCTCACCAGCACGCTGGTGCCCCGGTACACCGTGTAGGTCCCGTCCTGGGTGGGCTTCACCCGAATAGCATCGTGCGTGGTGACAGCGTCTGAAGCCATGTGAGGCCTCCCCCTTTGCGCTGAGTTTCGCGAGCGTTCCCCGCTGAACGGGACGTTAACGAATTGTGGCCTCTGCGCAAGGGGCAGGCTGGATTGTCGCCCGGTTCTCGACACCGATGCGGCAGAATGTCGGAGAGTCTCGCGACAACCTTCAGGACGGCGCGCGTTCCGTCGGCGCAAGGGCCGAAGGCGACAGGTCGTGCGGCGCACCGGGCAGCGTCCACCACCCCACGGCCGACTGGACCGCGAGCGTCATCACGATGAGCAGCACGGTGGCGAGGGCGTGCCGGCGGAAGGTCGGCGCCGGAGCGGACGGGGCGCCGCCCGTGGGGGTCTCCAGAGGCTCCGGCTCAAGCGGAAGCAGCGAGGTGTAGATCCCCGCAGGCTGGCCGGACGACCGGTGGAAGGGTCCAATGCTGAACATCGGCAACTCCTGTCGAAGGCCCCTGGGACGCGGGCCATCGGATCGCCAGAAGATTAACAGATGCTGAACAAAGAGCCACCCCCGCCCCGAAGCTCAGGCCAAGAGGCTGTCACGCACCGGTTTTTTTGCTCGCCGCAGCGGACCGAAACCCGGGGCGGACAGGCCGGTCAGGCCGGCCGGACCCGATCGCGGCTGAGGCCGCGCTTGGCGATCTCGTCCAGGTAGCGGGCGAATCGCTCCTCCTGCTCGAGCCCCAGCTCGCGCAGATAGGTCCAGGAATAGATCCCGGTGTCGTGCATGTCGTCGAAGGCCAGTTTGACGGCGTAGTTGCCGACCGGCGTGACCGACAGAATCTGGACCTCGCGCTTGCCGCCGAGCCACTTGCGCTCGGAGGGGGCGTGGCCCTGCACCTCGGCCGAGGGACTCTCGACCCGCAGGTACTCGGCCGGGAGCGCGAAGCTCGCGCCGCTCGCGAAGGTCACGTGCAGCACCCGCTTGTCCCGCGACAGTCGGATCTCCGTCGGCCAGTCTGCGTCACTCATGACGGCTCTCCCGGGCGCCCCACGGCTTGCCCGCCGTGGTCCAAGTCCTCATATGCTCATATGCATGCAATAGGCAGGGTTCGACGCGGCCGCCAGACGCCGCGCAGCCCGACGCCGCGTGAGGAACCGAATCCGCCATGTGGGGTCCCCCCGACGAGACGACGCGCCCCGCGCCCGTGCGGCCGGCGCCCCTCATCGACCCGTTCCAGCGGGCGATCACCTATCTGCGCGTCTCGGTGACGGATCGCTGCGACCTGCGCTGCGTCTACTGCATGGCGGAGGACATGACCTTCCTCCCCAAGCGCGACCTGCTCACCCTGGAGGAGCTGGACCGGGTCTGCTCGGTCTTCGTCGCGCATGGGGTGCGCAAGCTGCGCATCACCGGCGGCGAACCGCTGGTGCGGCGGGACATCATGCACCTGTTCCGCGGGCTCTCGCGCCACCTCGCCTCCGGCGCCCTCGACGAACTGACGCTCACCACGAACGGCACGCAGCTGAAGCAGCACGCGGCCGAGCTCGCGGATCTGGGCGTGCGCCGCATCAATGTCTCGCTGGACACCCTCGACCCGCAGAAGTTCCGGGCGATCACCCGCCGGGGCGACCTCTCCGTGGTGCTCGACGGCATCACGGCGGCGCGGGCAGCGGGCCTCAAGGTCAAGCTCAACGCCGTGGCGCTCAAGGGCGTGAACGAGGACGAGATCGTCCCGATGCTCGCCTGGGCGCATGGCGAGGGCATGGACATGACCCTGATCGAGGTCATGCCGCTCGGGGAGATCGAGCCCGACCGGGTCGATCAGTTCCTGCCCCTGTCGGTGGTGCGCGAACGCCTCGCGGAGCGCTTCACGCTGACGCCGCTGCCGGACCGCACCGGCGGCCCGGCCCGCTACGTGCGGGTGGAGGAGACCGGCGGGAGGCTCGGCTTCATCACGCCGCTCACTCATAATTTCTGCGAGAGCTGCAACCGGGTGCGCCTCACCTGCACCGGTCAGCTCTTCATGTGCCTCGGCCAGGAGGATGTGGCGGACCTGCGCGCGCCCTTGCGCGCCTCCCCCGACGACGCGGTGGTGGCCGCGGCGATCGCCGAGGCGATCACCCGCAAGCCCAAGGGCCACGATTTCGTCATCGCGCGCGCCGCCCGCCCGGCCGTGCCCCGGCACATGAGCACGACGGGGGGCTGACGCCCCGCCTCCACAGGAGCGGCAGGCCGCCCGTTCGGCCGCGACTCTAGATCCGGTAGGCCATCCGCATCCCGCCCCAGTGCCGGCCGTGCACGCGGATGGGCGCGGAGACCTCCCGCAGCGGTGTGCCGCGTCCCTCGTCCGGAACCAGCTGCACGAGGAAGGCGCGCATCGAGCGGGCGGCGGCGAGCCCCACGGCATCGTCGTGAAAGCGCCGGTGGCGGGAATGGCGGGCGGTCCAGGCGGGATCGTCCGGGCGGGGGGCTTGCGCGAAGCGGCGGTTGTGCACCGGCGCGTAGCCGTTGCGGTCGACGGCGATGCAGAAGACGAGGCGCTCGTCGGCGAGGAGCAGCGGCTCCAGCAGGGGCGGCAGGATCTCCTCCAGCACCGGCCCGGCGGGGCTAAGGAAGCGCGGCGGATCGCTGCCGGGCTCCGGCGCGTAGGCGGTCCCGAACAGGGCGTCGCGGGTAAGGCGCCCGGCGGCAAGCGCGCCTTCGAGCGCCCGGGCGACCTGCGCGGCGGCCTCCTGGGCGGCTGCGACGAGGGGGCGGTGGGCCTCCTCGATCCGGGCGAGCGCCGGCGCACAGCACGCGGCATCCTCGGCCTGCGCGAAGGCGCAGTGCAGCCCCCGGGGGCTGATCCCCACCACGGTGACGCCGAGCCGGCCGATGCCGCGCACCTCAAGGGCGAGGGACGCGCCGAGGGCGGCCGCATGCCCCGCAGGGGGCGCCAGCAGCAGGCCGCCCGCCCCGAGATCGAGGACGCGGCCGAGGCCGCGCGACCCCACCCACGCCGGCAGATCGACCGGGTAGCGGTCGTGGAGGCGCCGGTCGCCGATCTCGGCCTGCCGCATCGCCGCGACGATCCGGGGGCCGATCCGGGCGAGATCCCCGGCCGCCGCCTCGGCCGCGGCGGCATGGCGCGCGGCCCCGTCCGCGGCGGCAATTGCCGCCCGGGCGCCCTCATCGATGCAGGCGGCATCCACCGCGAGGCTTCGGGCCGTTCCAGCGATCATGCCGGCCCGCCCGGCCTGGCCCTCGCTCGCCGCCTGCAGCGTCGCGAGCACGGGGCGCAGACCCGCAATCGCGACCGCGGCCGCCTGGGTCGCCTCCGTGGCGGCCTGCGACCCGGACTCGATTCGCCGGCCGAGCTGGCGGATCGCCTCGCCCGCGCGGGCGCCCTCGGCCGAGAGCCGCGCCGCGTCCCGGGCCATCCGGGCGCAGCCCTCACCGGCTCCGCCGAGGCGGGCCGCCTCGATCGTGGCATGAAGCGCGAGCAGGTTCGCCTCCCGGGCGAGGACGGCGACCCGATCGACCGCGCGGGCGATCTCGTCGGCGATGTCCGCCAGGGCGCCGGCCGCGCAGCGCGCCTGCGCATGGCTCTCGCCCGCATGGTCGAGGTGGCGGCCAGCCTGCTCCAGCACGGCGCCGATCCCGGTCGCGTCGTCCGCCAGCGCGTCGGCCGCCTCGGCGATCCGCCGGCCGTCCTCCGCGATCCCCGAGGGATCCGCCCCCAGATGGGCGCCGACGGCCGCGAGGCCGGCCCGCGCCGCCGCCGCCTCGGCGCCGAGGATGGCCGCCGATCCGGCGATGCCCCGGACCGCGCGGCCGATCTCCGCCTCGACGGCATCGACCGCATCGAGGCCGGAGCGCCGTGCGGGCGCGACGGGACGGAGCCGCGGCGGCTCGGGCGGCAGCACGTCGACGGCCTCGAAGGAATCCTGCGGAGCGCGGGAGCGGCGGGTCAGGCGCATGCCGCCATGAGGAGGGTTTTCCGCTTAAAGGCCGCTTAACCCTGGCGGGCGGCGAGGGCCGGGCCTTCTGGCATGAGGAGCGTAGCGGCTTCCACGCAGGTCAGTTTCCATTCAGGAGCGGAGGAACTGCCAGAACCGGCCCGATTCGGCGCCCTGCGGCGCGGCCTGCGCGGTTGCGCCGGGGTGGCCAAGCGTGGCAAGGGACCGGCTTCCGCAGGACCCTTCCGGATGAGCCGCCTCCTCTCGCGCCTCCTCGTCCTCGTCAGCCTCGCCGCCTCGCCCGTGCAGGCCGCACCGCTGCCGGATCCGGTGCGAATCGCGACCGAAGGCGGGAATCCGCCCTTCAACTACGTCGAGGACGGCAAGCCCGCCGGGTTCGAGGTCGATCTCGCCGAGGCGCTCTGCAAGGCCGCGGGGCTCACCTGCCGGATCGTCCTCCACCAGTGGGACGGGATCATCCGGGGACTCGAAGGGGCCGAGTACGACGCCATCATGGCCTCGCTCGCGATCACGCCGAAACGCCGCTCCCGCATCTCCTTCTCGCGGTCCTACTACCGCATCCCCTCCTCCTACATGGCGCGCCGGGACGACCAGACGGGCCCCCTCGACCCAGCCGCGCTGAAGGGCCGGGCCGTCGGCGCCGCCGCCCATTCGCCACAGCTCGCCTATCTGGAGGCACGGGCGCCGGAGGCAGACATCCGCAGCTTCGATTCGGTGAAGGATGCCGGCTACGACCTGCGCCTGGGCCGGCTCGACCTCGTGCTCGGCGACAAGCGCGAGCTCACGGAGATCCTGGCGCTCCCCGACGGTGCGGCCTGCTGCCGGCTCGTCGGCGACGTGCCGCCGGGCGATCCTCTTCTCGGCGAGGGCGTCGGGATCGGCCTGCGCAAGGGCGACGATGCCCTGCGCGAGGCCTTCGACCGGGCGATCGCCGCCGTGATCGCGGACGGCACCTATGACCGCATCCGGGCGAAGTACCTGCCGTTCGACACGAAGTAGCCCGGGCACATTCCAGGGAGGCATCTTGCCATGGCGACGGTTGCGTTTCTCGGTCTCGGCGTGATGGGCAGCCCGATGGCGCGCCACCTCGCCGCCAAGGGCCATGCGGTCACGGTCTACAACCGCACCGCCGCGAAGGCAGAGGACTGGGTGGCGGCCCATGGGGGCCGCGCGGCCGCGACCCCGGCCGAGGCCGCCGCCGGCCAGGAGATCGTCTTCGCCTGCGTGGGCAACGACGACGACCTGCGCGAGATCACGACCGGGGCGCAGGGCGCCTTCGCGGCGATGCGGCCGGGCTCGATCTTCGTCGATCACACCACGGCCTCGGCGGACGCGGCGCGCGAGCTTGCCGCGGCTGCCGCCGCCGGCGGCTTCGGCTTCATCGACGCGCCGGTCTCCGGGGGTCAGGCCGGAGCCGAGAACGGCATGCTCACGGTGATGTGCGGCGGGGACCCGGCGACCTACGCGGCGGTCGAGCCCGTGATCATGGCCTATGCCCGCTCCTGCCGGCTGATGGGCCCGGCCGGCGCCGGCCAGCTCACCAAGATGGTCAACCAGATCTGCATCGCCGGGCTGGTGCAGGGCCTCGCCGAGGGGATCCATTTCGGCAAGCGGGCCGGGCTCGACATGGAGGCGGTGCTCGACGTGATCGCCAAGGGCGCGGCGGGCTCCTGGCAGATGGAGAACCGGGGCCGCACCATGAACCAGAACCGGTTCGACTTCGGCTTCGCGGTGGACTGGATGCGCAAGGACCTCGCCATCGTGCTCGCCGAGGCCCGCCGCAACGGGGCGCTCCTGCCAGTGACGGCCCTGGTCGACCAGTTCTACGCGGAGGTGCAGGGCCTGGGCGGCGGGCGCTGGGACACGTCGAGCCTGATCGCCCGCCTGGAGAGGTGATGCCAGCGGGCGTTTCCAATGTCCGTTGGTTCCGGTCTCGGATTGTCGCCAAGCCTCGATCGCAGCCCCGTCGATGCACTGATGACGCAGAAGTAAGACCGGGCAGGGTACGGCCCCCATCCCTTTCCCGGATCTCCTTCCGCTGACGCTCCAGTCGTCCGGGAAAGAGGAGATCCGGACTTTCCGTCAGTGGCCCGGCAGGAACTCCCGGGCCGCCTCCTCCGGCGTGAGCCAGCGCCAATCCTCCCCGACCTGGTGGCGGAACCACGTCACCTGCCGCTTGGCGTAGCGCCGCGTGTCGGCCTGCCCGCGGGCCACGGCCTCCTCCCGCGTGAGCGCCCCATTGAGATGGGCGATCAGGCCCGGCACCCCGTGGGCGCGCATCACCGGGAGCATCGGGTCGAGGTGCCGGGCCCGCAGGCGCCGCACCTCGTCGAGAGCGCCCGCCTCCATCATGGAGAGGAAGCGCGCGTCGATGCGGGCACGCAAGCCTGCGCGGTCGGGCGCCAGGAAGAGCTTCTCGCAGGCGACGCCGGCGAGCGGCCCGGGCTGCCGGCTGCCCTGGAAGGCCGAGAGCGGGCGCCCGGTCGCGGCCCGGATCTCGAGCGCCCGCAGCACCCGCAGCCGGTCGCCCGGCGCGATGCGGGCCGCCCCCTCCGGGTCGAGGCGGGCGAGATCCGCGTGGAGCGAGGCCGTCTCGCGCCCCTCGGCTTGCGCCCGCACCGCCGCGCGCACCGCCTCGGGAACGGGCGGGATCGCGGAGAGCCCCTCCAGCAGCGCCTTGAAGTAGAGCCCGGTGCCGCCGACGACGATCGGCAGGCGCTCCGCCGCCCAAGCGTCCCGCAGCACCCTCCCGGCATCGGCGAGGTAGTGCCCGACCGAGTAGTTCACCGCGCCGTCGACATGGCCGTAGAGGCGGTGGGGCGCGGCCTCCTCCTCCTCGGGGCTCGGCCGGGCCGTGAGGACGCGCAGGTCGCCGTAGACCTGCATCGAATCGGCGTTGATCACCACGCCGCCGCGGGCCTGCGCCAGCCCGAGGGCGAGCGCCGACTTGCCCGAGGCGGTCGGCCCTGCGATGAGGATCGCCCGCCCGGCCATGCCTTCGTCCGCCTTTCCGAGTTCCGTCATGACCCTCGTGGCCATCCTGATAGCAAACCCCGCGCGCCCCGCCATCACCGATGCGGTGCTCGCCGAGACGCGGCGCGTGCTGGCGACCGAGCACCAGCCGCGCATCCTGCACGGCGAGGTCGCCGCCGAGGTGCTGGTTCCGGGCACCCCGGCATCGGGCCCCGCCCTTGCCGCGCGGCTGCGCACGGCGTTGCGGGGCGAGCCGATCGACGTGGCGGTGCTGCCGGCCGACGCGCACCGGCGCAAGCGCCTGTTCCTCGCCGACATGGATTCCACCATGATCGGCCAGGAATGCATCGACGAACTCGCCGACCGGGTCGGGCTGAAGGAGCACGTGGCGACGATCACCGAACGGGCCATGCGCGGCGAGATCGCCTTCGAGCCGGCCCTGCGCGAGCGCGTGGCGCTCCTGAGGGGCCTGGCCGTCGAGGCCATCGCCGAGGTGATCGCGGCGCGCATCACCCCCACGCCCGGGGGGCGCACCCTGGTGCGGACCATGCGGGCGCACGGGGCCTACACGGTCCTGGTCTCCGGCGGGTTCACCCTGTTCACCGGCCCGGTCGCCGCACGGCTCGGCTTCGATGAGCACCGGGCGAACCGCCTCGTCATCACGGAGGGGCGCCTCGTCGGCACCGTCGAGGAACCGGTGGTCGGGCGCGACGCCAAGCGCGCGGCCCTGGTCGAGCTGCGCAGCCGGCTCGGCCTGTCGGCGGCGGAGACGCTGGCGGTGGGCGACGGCGCCAACGACCTCGCCATGCTGGGGGAGGCCGGCCTCGGCGTCGCCTTCCGGGCGAAGCCCGCGGTGGCGGAGGCCGCCCATGCCCGGGTGGAGCACGGGGACCTCACCGCCCTCCTCTACCTGCAGGGCTTCTCCGCCGCCGAGTTCGTGGACTGAATGACGGACGGACTGATCACCCACCCGGACGGGCGGGCCCGCTGCTGGTGGCCGGGCACCGACCCGCTCTACGTTGCCTATCACGACACGGAATGGGGCGTGCCGGAGCACGACGACCGGGCGCTCTTCGAGAAGCTGATCCTCGACGGGTTCCAGGCCGGGCTGTCCTGGATCACCATCCTGCGCCGCCGCGACGCCTTCCGGCGGGCCTTCGCGGGCTTCGATCCGCAGGCCATCGCCCGCTTCGGCGATCGAGAGGTCGAGGCGCTGATGCGGGATGCCGGCATCATCCGCAACCGCGCCAAGATCACCGGCACCATCCGCAGCGCCCGGGCCTATCTCACTATCCAGGAGCGCGGCCCCGGCTTCTCGGCCTTCCTGTGGGATTTCGTGGACGGGCGGCCCGTCCAGGGCACGGCGCGCGACCGCCGCGGGATCGCGACCGAGACCGCCGTCTCGCGCCGGATGTCGAAGGCGCTCAAGGCCGAAGGCTTCGGCTTCTGCGGCCCCACCATCGTGCATGCCTTCATGCAGGCGGTCGGCATGGTCAACGACCATCTGGTCGGCTGCTGCCGCCACGAAACCTGCGCCGCCCTGCCGGGCCCCGGCGGCCTCGGGATCCCGGCCGGAGGCCCGGGACCCGACAGGGCCCCCGGGGGCCCCGCATGACGGCCGCTCCCCGGGCTTGGCAGCGGATGCTGTCGGGCCGCCGCCTCGACCTCCTCGATCCCTCGCCGGTCGACGTGGAGATCGAGGACATCGCCCATGGGCTCGCCCGCGTGGCGCGCTGGAACGGCCAGACGGCCGGGCCGCACGTCTTCTCGGTCGCCCAGCACGCACTCCTCGTCGAGGCCCTGGGCGTCGGCCTCCTGCCGCAGGCGGGGCCGGCCGAACGCCTCGACCTCCTGCTGCACGACGCACCCGAATACGTGATCGGCGACATCATCTCCCCCTTCAAGGCGGCGATCGGCCATTCCTACAAGGTGGTGGAGCAGCGGCTGCTCGCGGCGATCCGCCTGCGCTTCGGTCTCCCCCCGGAGCCCGCCCCGGCGATGCAGCGCCTGATCAAGCGCGCCGACAAGCTCGCGGCCTTCCTCGAAGCCACGCGGCTCGCGGGCTTCTCGCGCGAGGAGGCGCTCAAGGTCTTCGGCCGGCCGGAACCCGTGCGGGTGCCGGTCGACGCCCTTCTCGACCCCTGGCCGACCGGGCAGGCGCAGGCGCGCTTCCTCGACCGCTTCCAGGCGCTCGTCGCCGAGCGCCACCCTGTGCCGGCCCTCTCCGGGAGCTGACCGATCATGCCGAAGCTCTACGTCTGCTCCCTGTCGCACCTACCCGAGACCGTCGCGGCCTGCGGCGCGAGCCACGTGGTCACGCTCATCAATGTCGGCACGCCCGTGGTGCGGCCGGCATCGATCGCGCCGGACAACCACCTGTTCATCGGCGTCAGCGACATCACCGCGCCGATGGTCGATCATGTCCTGCCGGAACGCACCCATGTGGAGCAGCTGATCGCCTTCGTGCGCGCCTGGGGGCGGGCGCAGCCCCTGGTGCTGCACTGCTATGCCGGCATCAGCCGCTCGACGGCGGCGGCCTATATCGCGGTCTGCGCGCTCAGGCCCGAGCGCGACGAGGCGGAGCTGGCGCAAGCGCTCCGCGCCGCCTCCCCTTCCGCCACGCCCAATGCGCGCCTCGTCGCGGTCGCGGACGAGATCCTGGGCCGGGACGGCCGCATGATCGCCGCCATCGCGGCGATCGGGCGCGGCGCCGACGCCTACGAGGGCACCCCCTTCAGCCTCGCCATCGACTGACCGCGATGCGTCGGATGTCCGGGACGGAGAAAGGGGCCGGGGAAAGGTGTCCACTTCTCCTGGACATCCTCTAAGATGGGCGCATGAAGATCGACGGCCGCCCCTATCGCACCATCTTTCCCGAGCCGGGCGGCGACGCCGTCTGCGTGATCGACCAGACCCGGCTCCCCTTCGCCTTCGAGATCCGCCGCCTCACCACCGCCGAGGAGGCCGCCGAGGCCATCCGCACCATGGTGGTGCGCGGAGCGCCCCTCATCGGCGTCACGGCGGCCTACGGGCTCGCGCTCGGCCTGCGCCGGGACCCCTCCGATGCGGGGCTGGAGCGCATCGCCGCCATGCTCGCCGCGACGCGGCCCACTGCCGTCAACCTGCGCTGGGCGCTGGAGCGGCTGAGCGGAATCCTGCGGCCGCTCCCGCCGGACACACGGGCCCCCCAAGCCTTCGCGGAAGCCGGCCGGATCGCCGAGGAGGACGTGGCGAACTGCCGTGCCATCGGCGAGCACGGCGCACGCCTCATCGCGCAGACCGCCGCCAAGGGCCGGCGGGTGAATGTGCTCACCCACTGCAATGCGGGCTGGCTCGCCACGGTCGACTGGGGGACGGCGCTGGCGCCGATCTACGTGGCGCATGATGCGGGGGTGCCCGTCCATGTCTTCGTGGACGAGACGCGGCCCCGCAACCAGGGCGCGGCACTCACCGCCTTCGAGCTCAACGCCCACGGCGTGCCGCACACGGTCGTCGCCGACAATGCGGGCGGGCACCTGATGCAGCACGGGGGCGTGGACCTCTGCATCGTCGGGTCCGACCGCACCACGTCGACGGGCGACGTCTGCAACAAGATCGGCACCTACCTGAAGGCGCTCGCGGCCTTCGACAACGGCGTGCCCTTCTACGCCGCGCTGCCCGTCTCCACGATCGACTGGACCCTGACCGACGGCGTCGCCGGAATTCCGATCGAGGAGCGGGACGGCCGCGAGGTGACCCACCTCACCGGCCGCACGGAGGACGGGGGCTTCGCCACGATCCAGGTGGTCTCGCCCGGAAGCCCGGTGGCGAATCCCGCCTTCGACGTGACGCCCGCGCGCCTCGTGACCGGCCTCATCACGGAACGCGGCGTCGCCGAGGCCACCGAAGAGGGCCTGCTGCGGCTCTACCCGGAGCGCCGGAAAGCGGCCTGAGGCCCGGCCCTCAGCGGCGCCCGCCGAAGCCTCCGCCGCCGGGCGGCCCGAAGCCGCCCGGGCCCCCGGGTGCGCCGAAGCCACCGGGCGGAGCGAAGCCGCCGGGTCCCGCCCCACCCGGCGCCGTGAAGCCGCCCGGCGGGGCGAGCCCCCCGGGCCTGCCTGGGCCGCCATGCGGCGCGAAGCCGCCCGCATCCCCGGGCATCCGGCGATCGAGCGGGACGCCGCCCCGGCCGAGGCCGCCGGGACTGCCCGGCTGGGCCGGCCCCTCGACACCGCGGCCACCCGGCCCGCGCCCGCCCGGCGCGTCGACGCCGCCCCGCCCGACGGGGTCGGCGGCGCCCGGCCCGCTCCGGCCACTCTCCGCCGGATCCCGGCGCAGGCGCAGGGACTCGACGGTCAGGCGGCCTTCCCGGCCGACCGCGGCATCGATCACGGCGAGGCCGCCGGAGCGCGGCAGCGCGGCAGCGCTGCCCGCCACCTCAAGGCCCGAGCCGAGGCGCAGGCGCCCGCCGTCGCGGGCCACGAAGGCTTCGATCGAGACGCGGCCCACCTCGGGCCCGAAGGGCCGGCCGGCCTCACGGCTCTCCGCGATGGCGAGACGCCGCCCGGCCACCTCGCCCTCGACCACGGCCCGGCGCCCGACGAGCGCGGGATCCAGGCCCGGCAGCGGCAGGGTGCCGATGCGCGGCGTGCCGCCGGGGGCCCGCCGCACCGGCCCGGCGACGAGGGCGGGACGGTCGCCCGCCGGATCGATCCGGCTCGCCGCGATGACGCCGTCCGGCCGGCGCAGGCCGCTCACCGCCACCCGCTCGCCGAGGCGCCAGCGGCGCGGCTCCGCGGCGCCCCGCGTGGCGACGGTCTGGCCCAGCACCGTGAGGCGGTCGCGCCCGACCGCCGTCACCGGCCCGACCACCTCGTGGAGGACGTCGATGCGCGCGGTGGACAGGCCGGATTCGTCCGCACGCGCCACGACCTGCACGACATGACCGAGCTTCAGCTCCACGACGCCGGCGGGCCGGCCGTCGATGGCCACGGCAACGTCCGGCGGATAGGCGATGCGCAGGCCGTTGACCACGATGCTGCCGAAGGCCCGGATCGTGCCGACGACGCCCGTGCCGCCGATGCCGCGGTCGCCCTCCTCGTCGGGCCCGGGCCGGATGCCGGTGCCGCCGATGCCCTGGTCGAGGATCTTGTCCCCGGCCGCGCCCGCCGGGCGGGCGAAGGCGAGCGCGCTCGCGCCGGAGAGCAGGCGCAGCAGGGCGCGGCGGCTCAGAGACACGGCGGGGGCCCTCACGGCGTCGGATTCGCGCGGGGCGGGGCCGGCGCCTCCTCGACATAGACGTAGAGGCCGAAGTTCCAGCGCGCCGCGCCGCCCGGATCGGTCTCGCAGGCGGCATGTGCCTCACGGTTCGCCTGCTGCAGCGCCTCCATGGCGATCTCGCGCGCCCGCGCCTCCAGGCGGCGGGCGAGGTCGGGCGAGAGACCATCGTAATGCACCGCGCGCTCCAGGAAGCGCGGCCTCTCCTCGAGGATGTTCGTCACTGCCGCCGCCACATGGTCGTGCAGATTGCGGCCGAAATAGTAGAGCTGCTGCTCGCCGCCGCCCCGCGGCACGAAGGCGGCCTCCGACAGCACGATCCGTTCCGCCTCGTCCACGAAGGCGATCCCGCGGTCGAGCCACTCGTCGAGCACGGCGCGCGGGCGAAGATCGCGGGTGACGGAGGCGACGAGGCTCTCGAAGGAGGGCTCCGTCTCGGAGGCGCGCGGCAGCGGTCGGGGGCGGCCCTGCTCGTCCGTGAATTCGGGCGCCGCGAGCCAGCGGGCGATGATGCGGCTCGTGCGCGACACCGCCACCGGCACGGCGCTCACCGGCGCCCCCGCCCCGCGCAGCCGGCGCACCTCCTTGCGGTGGATGCCCGTGAGCAGGCTCACCCGGCTGTCCGTCTGCTCCTTGCCCGGCAGCGCGAAGTCGTACTCGGCGACATTGACGTAGAGCTCGCGCAGGAGGTCGGTCAGCGCCGGAAAGGTGATTCCGCAGCGCACGAACAGCCGCACCAGCGGGCGCAGCAGGCGCGCGACGGGTGCCTGCAGACGGCTTGCATCCGGCGGGACGTGGGGAGAGGGCGCGGCCATCGGCTCGGTTCTAGCCGACCACGCGTGGGACACAATCCCACAAATCGGCTGCCCACGCCGGAATCCCGGTTGACGTGGGAAATTTGCCCACATACAAGGCCGCCGTGGTCAAGTTTCCCACGAAGGAGGCCATCATGGCTCGATCCCTTCCCCGGCCGTTCTCCCCGGTCCCGTCGCTCGCCATGGTCGGCCGCGGCCTCGTGGTCGCTCTCGCGCTGGCGATGCCGGTGGCCGCCGCCTCGGTGGCGGATCTGGTCCGTCCCGCCCTGTCGGCCCGCTGAACGCGACGAGGCGCGCGATGGCCGGCCCCCTCCGCAACCTCCCGGCGGACAGCGTCGTGTCGTTCCCGCCGCCGGAACTGTCCGGCCGCTGGCCGTCCGACCCCGCCGCGGATCCGGGCGACGGCGGCGAGAGAGTGGTGATGATCGGGCTGTGCCTGCTCATCGGCGGCGCTGTCCTGCTGGTGGCGATCCAGACGATGCTGATCCTGCGGACGCTGTAGCGGCGGCGGTCCCAAGCCCCGCGAAAACGCCCCGCGAGAACCCCCGAGATCGCGGATCCGGCGACGATCCGTGAAACCCGGCGAGCCCGTCACGGCCCGCCGGGCCGAGGCCGCACGGCCACCCCTGCCTCCCGGGCAGGCCCGCGGCTCTCTCCCGCCCGGATGGGGCGGCGGGAGGCCGCGTCCCCTCCTCAACCACGGCATGAATCCATGATGCGATCGATCCTCCGCCTCGGAGCGCTCGGCTGCGCCTGCCTCGGCCCGGCGGCGCTGGCCGCCGACCTGCCCCGGCACGCGGCCCCGCCCCCGCTGCCGGTCCCGCCGGTCTTCACCTGGACCGGCTTCTACGCCGGCGTGAACGCGGGCTACGGGTTCGGCTCGGGCAGCGACAGCTTCACCGATCCGACCTACGGCACGATCTCGACGGGCGGCGGCCGCGACGGCTTCGTCGGTGGTGGTCAGGTCGGTTACAATTACCAGTTCACGCCCGGATCGGGCTTCGTGGTCGGCGCGGAAGCCGACATCCAGGGCACCACCTTCGGACGCAGCCGCACCGGGCTCGTCGGCTCCGCGCCCTTCTACGACGTCGGCCCGAGCCTCGACTGGTTCGGCACGGTGAGGGGCCGGATCGGCTACGCGGTGGACCGGATCCTGGTCTACGGCACGGGCGGCTTCGCCTATGGGGGCGGCAGCCTGCCGTCCTTCGCCGCGTCCTATACCGGCCCCCTGCCCGGCACGACCCGCACCGGCTGGGCCGCGGGCGGCGGCGTCGAATACGCCATCACCGACCGGCTCAGCGCCCGGCTCGAGGGCCTGTACGTCAATCTCGACCGTGGGCACCGCGACACGATCTACGACGCCACCGCGGGCGCCTATTACGGCGTCGCCCCGGACAGCTCCGCCTTCGGCCTCGTCCGGGCCGGCCTGAACTACCGGTTCTCGACGTTCTGAGATCCCCCAGCCTCAGAGCGCCGAGACGGGCCGGAGATGCGCCCGCCTCCGGCCCGGCCCCGCCTTCGCGATGCGCGGCTTGGAGCGACTCAGGCCGCCAGATGCCGCGGCCCGCGCCGCGTCGGCGCGGTCCGGGACGGCGCAGGCCCCTGCAGGGCGATTTCGGCCTCCCGGCGCGAGGCCATCCGCACCAGCTGCGACCAGCGCATGGCGACCTCGTGGCACGCCACGAGGCGCCCGCGCGCATCGTACTTGCGCCAGCCGCAGCGGTCCTGCCCCGTCACGTCCGTCTCGTCGTAGGTCTCGTAGCGCGCGATCGGCTGGCCGGCCGCATCGTGCTCGGTGTGGAACCAGCAGACGCCGTCCGCCGGGCCGCCGCGGCTGCGGGAGCCCATGATCATCAGCCTGTGCGCGGCCGGGATGCGGAAGATGGTCTCGAACACGGGGGGCTGGAACAACATGACGGATGGCTTCCCCTCGGGCGGCTCTGCGCTGCAGGACCCGTCAGAACCGATCGCGAGGGCGTGATGGTGCGCCGCAGCAGCCGAGGCGTCAAGCGAGCGGCGGCGCACCGGAATAGCCGGCTCCGCACGGGGGTGACGGGCGCGCGGCCCGCACTCCCCTCCCGCCGGGAGGAAGCCTGGCCGCCGGCGAGCGCACTCCCGGCCGGCTGCACTTGGACCAATTGGCGAGACGCTCCGGCGTCCGGACGGTCCGCTCCGCCGCGCCGATTCTCATCGGGATTCACGGGAAGGAGCCTCGTGCATGCGACGCCAGGGCCCGCGGAGGTGGCGACCCGGGAGGGCTTCGGCCGGAGGCACGACGAACAACCGGCGGGTAGCGGAACTCGGCCGCGCGGGGGGCCTGAACATCCACCGGGCGCTCGCGGCAGCGTCTGCCGGATTCCTGCCAGTGCCGAGCGCAGATGGTCAGCCCGGCGTGCGGGCAGCGCCGGCGGCGGCGACGCGGCAGATGTTGCGGGCCGGCCCGAGCTCGGCGAGGGGCGTCTGCCCGGTCGTGCGGGCGACGCGGGTGACCGGGACCGGCGCGCGGCCCCGCGCCACATGCACAGGGGCCGGCAGCGCCTGCACGGGGGCCAGCGCCATCTGCGCGGGAGCCGGCAGCGCCTCGCGCTCGTGGCGCGAGCGCTTCTCGTAGAAGGCGTTGCCGCCCGCGAGCGCCACGTAGTGCATGTTCGAGTAGGGGAAGCGCAGGCCCGCGGTGTGGAAGAACTTCGCGTTGCCGACGCCCTCGTGGCGCTGGCCGGAGAGGATCGCGTCGGCGACCTGCTCGGCCTTCTCGCGCTCCTTCTCGCGCATTGGCTTGTGCAGCACGCCCGCCGCGAACTGCCGGTGCTGCCCGACGACGCCGCAGATCGAGTCGGGATAGGCGGGCGCTTCGAGCCGGTTGATCACCACGGTGCCGACGGCGAGCAGGCCCTCCTCGCTCGACCGGTTGGACTCGAAGTACATAGCCCGGGCCAGGCACTCGCGGTCGGCCAGCGTGACGGCGGCGAGCCGTTTCCCGTTCGGCAGCGAGCCGGTGCTCGCCACCGGGTCGAGGCCGGAATGCAGAACCCCGCAGCCCCCCAGATGCGGCGCGGAGACCAGGACCGCCAAGCCGGCGGCCAGAGACATCGATCGCGATCGCGGCATTCAACCCCCGGAGCTTGCGGTCACGCTTTCGGCCAAGCTCGATGGCAAATGTGGCAGAGGCTGGGCAAGATCCGGCCGAGTAGCCCTTCTTTTGCCTTGACAGGACCAGAGTTGATTCGCGCCGGCCCGAGCACAGGACTTCTCTTGCGCTGCGGCAGATCATTGTGCAGCGGCACAAATCCGGTGCCGTGCAGCCGTGATCGACACAAGCAATGGGCAAGTCCCGGCGCAGCTCCCGGTGCGGGCGGCCGGGGATGCCGGCGCCCCGGCTTGCGGCGGCGGCGAGCGGGGCGGTATGGCTCGGGCGACGGAGGTTCCGGCCTCGAGGGAGGTCCCGCGGCATGGACTCGGAAGGTGTGACGGCGGTCGAACCGGAGCGGGGCGTCCCCGCCCGCCCCGGCATCGGCTTCTCCGTGACGGCGGCAGGCCCGGACGCCATCGACCTCGTGGTGCGGTTCGGCCCGCGCGACTACCCGGTCCGCCTGAGCGCGGCCGAGGCGACGGATCTCGGCCTCGCGCTGATCGCCACCGCGTCGGTTGCGACGGACCGGGATCATCCGGTCGCGCCGGGGACCCGGGTCGAGAACTGCTTCTTTCCGGTCCTGCGCTGGACGGCGGGCAAGCTCGCGCCCGAGCGTCCGGCCCTCGCCCTCACGGTCGCGGAGAACACCGAGATCGCCTTCCAGTTCAGCCCCGAGGCGGCGGTCCGGTGCGGGCGCGACCTGATGCGCAGCGGGACGCGCCCGTTCCGTCAGCGGCTGCAGCGGGTCTGGGCCGCCCTCGGCCCGCGCCGGCAGGGCGTGGCCCGGTGAACGGGCCTCACGGCCGCCCCGGCGCGGCGGACCTTTCCGCCAGCGCGCGCGACGCCCCGGGCGCGAGGCCGGATCTCTTCGCCGTCCCGCGGCCGGTGACGGGTTTGGAGGAGTGCTTCTTCACCCACACCATCGACCTTCCCGGGCACGGCACGATCCAGGGCCAGTGGGACCTCAGGCCCGGCCTGCGGGACTATACCGGCCACGTGGAGGTGGCCGGGAAGACCGTCCTCGACGTCGGCTGCGCCAGCGGCTTCGTCAGCTTCGCCCTCGAGGCGATGGGCGCGGAGGTCATCGCCTTCGACCTCGCGCAGGGCCGGGACTGGGACATCCCGCTCTATGCCGGCTCCGAGCGGGAATTCATGGGCCGGCTCCTCGACCACCACCTCCAGCAGATCAGGAGCGCCTTCTGGTTCAGCCACGAGGCGCTGGGATCGCGCACGCGCCTCGCGCTCGGCACGGCCGACGCCATCCCGGAGGGCATCGGCCCCGTCGACATCGCCTTCCTGGGCATCGTCCTGTCGCATCTGCGCGACCCGCTCCGGGGCCTGCGCGGCGCGCTGCGCCTCACCCGCGAGACGGCCGTCGTCACGGAGGTGCTGCCGAAGCGCTACGGCTTCCTGAGATACGTTCCGGCCCGGCTCGGCCTGCCGATGTTGCTGGCGCCCCGGGCCGCGCGCCGGGACCAGATCCAGCCCTGGTGGATCCTGGGACCCGAGACCGTCCGCGAGTTCCTCCGGATGCTCGGCTTCGGGGAATCCGTCGTGACGTTCCACCATCAGCCCATGCTGGGGCAGCGGCGCCTCTGCTACACGGTGGTGGCGCGGCGCACGGAACCGACCAACCCCGATCTCTGATCGCTACGGCCTAAAGATGCTGACGCAGCGGGCGGATCAAGGCCGCCGGTGCGCGAAGCCGGCTCACGGACCGCTTGACCCGGGCCCCCGAACGGGGGCAGCATGCCCTTCCACCCACGTCGACATGAGGAGGTCAGCGCATGTACGCTCACGGCCGTCAACCTCAGGCGACCCGCACCGCCGATGGGGGCGAGGACACGCCGCCGGGCCAGATCCGACAGGGATAGTGGCTCCAGGGCGGTCCAGTCCGGCGCGTGGCCGAGACGGCATCCGAACCGCGCCGATCCTTCACGACACCGAAACCCTGGAACGTGGCCCCTGCTCAAGGCCCGTCGGTCGCCCGGCGGGCCTTCCCGCGTCGGACGGACCGCGTGAGGCCGCCACGCGCGGGCTACGCCGCCCGCAACCGGCATCTCGGCGGCTGAGCCTGGACTTGGTCCCGCCCATCGCCCAGGGTTGCGGACGATCCCGCCTTCGGGGAATGCCGACGTGGCCGCACTGACCGATTCCGCCCTCGTCCTCGGCGCCATCGCGGGCCTCTAGCTCGCCGCCATGATCGCGCCCGGTCCCGACTTCCTGCTGATCAGCCGCCTGTCGGTGACGCGCGGGCGGGCGGCGGCGCTGAGCGCCTCGCTCGGCGTCGCGCTGGGCGTCGGGGCCTGGGGAAGCGCCGGCTTCTTCGGCATCCACGCCCTCTTCACCGCCGCGCCCTGGCTCTACCTCGCGCTCAAGCTCGGCGGCGGCGCCTATCTGGTGGTGCTCGGGCTCCGCCTCCTGGCGGGCAGCCTGGGCCGGAGCGCCGCGCAGGACGAGGCTCCGCCGGCCGCTCCGCGCGGGCGCGCCTTCGGCCTCGGCCTCCTCACCAACCTCGCCAACCCGAAGGCGCCGCTCTTCGTGTCGAGCCTGTTCGCCGCGACGCTGCCGCCCGAGCCGCCGGTGGCGCTCGGCATCGCGGCGGTCGCGCTGATGGTCGGGATCGCCTTCGGCTGGTTCGCCGTCGTGGTCCACGTTCTCACCCTGCGGCGCGTGGCCGACGGATACCTGCGCCTGCGACGCTGGATCGACCGGGCCGCGGGCCTCGCCTTCATGGGCTTCGGCACCCGGCTGATGCTCGACAGGGCCTGACCGATGCGCGCGCTCCACGGCGTCTTTCCCTACCTCGTCTCGCCGATCGACGCGGAGGGGCGGGTGATGCGCGAGGTGCTGGCGCGCCTCGTCGAGCACCTGATCGCGGCAGGCGTCCACGGCCTGACGCCGCTCGGCTCGACCGGTGAATTCGCCTATCTCACCCCCGCCCAGAAGCTCGCCGTGGTCGAGACCGTGGTGGAGGCGGCGGCCGGGCGCGTGCCGGTGATCGCGGGGGTCGCCGCCACCACCACCGCCGAGGCCCTCGCCCTCGCCCGCGCCGCGATGGCGTGCGGGGCGGACGGCATCATGGCCACGCTCGAAGCCTATTTCCCGATTCCCGACGAAGGGATCGAGGCCTATTTCACGGCCGTCGCGGCGGCCGTCGACGGGCCGGTCGTGCTCTACACCAACCCGCATTTCCAGCGCGCCGACCTGTCGCTGCCGCTGATCCGCCGGCTCTCCCGGGTGCCGAACATCCGCTACATCAAGGACGCGTCGACCAATACCGGGCGCCTCCTCTCGATCCTCACCGAGACCGAGGGGCGAATGCAGGTCTTCGCCGCCTCCTCGCACATCCCGGCCTGCGTGATGCTGATCGGCGGCGTCGGCTGGATGGCGGGGCCCGCCTGCCTCGTGCCGCGCCAGAGCGTCGCGCTCTACGAGCGGGCGCGGGCCGGCGACTGGGCGGGCGCAATGGCCCTGCAGCGCGATCTCTGGGCGGTGAACCAGGCCTTCGCCCGCTACAACCTCGCCGCCTGCGTCAAGGCCGGGCTCGACCTGCAGGGATTCCCGGTCGGCGATCCCGTTCCGCCCCAGGCGGCGCTCGACCCCGAGGCCCGCGCCGAGCTGCGCCACATCCTCGACGCCGCGGGCGCCCTCACGTGAGTCTCATACCAACGGCCCGGGCTGCTGACGCAGCGGGCCGTTGAGCCATCTCGACTTGTCGACACCAAGCCAAAGGCTTTGTGACGAGGCTTGGCGAAAATCCGAGAGCGGAACCAACGGTCCTTTTCAACGACCGTTGGTATTACCCGCGCTGCACCTTCCCGAACCGCTTGAGCAGCCGCTCGCGCTTCAGGCGCGACAGACGCTCGGTCCAGAACACGCCGTCGAGCTGATCGATCTCGTGCTGCAGGCAGGCGGCGAGGAAGCCCTCGGCCGCGATCTGCCGCGGGGTGCCGTCGAGATCCTGGAAGCGCACCCGCACACGGGCCGGCCGCTCCACCTCCTCGTCGACGCCCGGCATCGCCACGCTGCCCTCCCGGTGGCGCGCCGTTTCGGAGGAGGCCCAGACCACCTCCGGGTTGACGTAGGTGGCGAGCGGCGCGTCGGGGCCGAGCCGGATCACCGTGACGCGAACGGGGAGGCCGGCATGCGGCGCCGTGAGGCCGATCGCGCCATGCGCGGCGAGCGTCTCAGCGAGGTCCGCCGCAACGGCGCTCACGCCCGGATCGGGCAGGGCGGCGGGCGGAGCCGGCTGGCGCAGGCGCGGGTCGGGGTAGCGCAAGAGGGACAGGATCGTCACAGGGGCAGGATCGTCACGGCGAGAGGAGGTCCAGGAGAGGGCGGATCCGGTTCTCCAGACGGACGGATGACACGTCGAAGGCTCAGCGCGTGCGCAGTTCGCCCGGCCACATCCCGGACCGCTCGGCCCCGACGATCAGCAGCACGATCGCGAGCGTCACCGCGAGGATCACCAGCATGGTGCGGCCCGGCACGCCTCGGCTGACCAGGAACATCACGAGGAGGAGCGAGACGATGGAGACGACGGCGGTCATGGCGGCTCTCCGGGGCGGGGGCGCTCACGTTGACGCGCCGACCGGCCCACCTCTAAGGGAAAAGCGATGAAGCGGGCAGCCCTCCGGCGCGAGGTCCGCGCTGCCCCGTGCGACCCGGTCCATGTCGCTGCAACGCCTCACGACACCCACCGGCCACGTCGTCGTCCGGGATGCCGATCCCCTCATCGGCATCGCGCGCGACGTGACCTACATCCCCTACCGGCCGGGCCTGGACGCGTCCTGGGGCGTGTTCGACCGGCACCGCCGCCATATCCCGGGCTCCTTCGATACCCGCGAGGATCCGGCAGTTCCCTGCTACCAGGGGGCGGCGTGGCCCTCCGACGTGGCGGAGGCGGCCAGGACCGCACCGTTCGACCGCTACATCTATTTCGGGAACTTCGCCCTTCACTATGGGCATTTCCTCGTCAACACGCTGCCGCGCTTCTGGCCCCTGGCGAGCGACCGGGAGCCGTGCCCGCCCATCCTGTGTCACGGTCCGGGGACCCGCGAGGATTGGGAGGCCTTCAAGGCCCAGGTCGAGATCCTGCGCAGGCTCGGCCTGACCGTCCATGACATCCACACCTTCGAGGAGCCCGTCCGCATCCGCGAGCTCGTCGTCCCGGCCAGCAGCCTCCAGGAGCAGCAATTCGTCCACTCCGTCTACGGGCGCCTGTGCGACCGCATCGCGCAAGGGACCTACGAGCCCGGCTGCGTCGGCAGCGAGGCGCGTCCCGTCTATCTCGCCAAGACGCGGCTGAAGAGCGGGGTCCGGCGGTTCCTCAACGAGGAGCAGGTGGTGGACCGGCTCGCCCGCGGCGGCGTCGACATCGTCTATCCGGAGGAACTGGACTTCGCCGCGCAGGTGCGCCTGTTCGCCTCCCGGCGCACGATCATCGGCTCGCTCGGCTCGGCCCTGCACACGGCGGTCTTCGCGCCGCCCGGCCGGCGGATCATCGTCCTCTGTCCGACGCCCGAATTCAGCGCGACCTACGCGCTGACGGATGCCCTCAGGCAGCACCAGGCCCACTACTACTATCCCGTCGGCACCAGCTTCGAGGCCTTCCAGTCGTCGTTCAACCTGGATTTCACGCTGCGCGATCCGGAGCAGGTGGCGGAGGCGATCCTGCGCAGGCTGGATTACGACGGCGATCTGGAACAGTACGACTACGCCTTCGAGCCGCTGAACTGGCATCTGTCGCCCGCGATCCCGCCGCTCCCGCGCGCGCCGCGCTCCATCGGTGTCGCGGCGTGGTGGAGGCGCCTCGTCCCGGACCGCCGCAGGGCGCGCGGGTCCTGACGTCTCGCCCCGACGCGCCTTGACCATGACCGGTGGTATCGGCCGCCCGGATGCGTCGGCGGCTCGGGCCGTTCGCATCACACCACGTGCAGGATCGCGTCCTTCACCACCCGGGCGACGATCTCGCAGGTGAGTTCGTTCGCCGCGCAATGGGTCACCTGCCGGTCGGCGAGGTCGTGGTCGAGTTGCGGATCGCAGGCGCTGGCGAGGAAATAGCCCGCATCCGTGATGCTCATCACGTAGACCGGCGAGGCGCGCCCGTTCTGCCGGTTGATCAGCATGAACTGGGTGTAGGCCTGCTCGAAATCCGGACGCCCCCGCAGGGAGGGGCCGCGCTCGACGAGGATCCCGTGCGGTGCGAGCTGGGCCGCGGCGGAGTCGAGCACCTCGGCGGCGATGCCCTTGAGGAGGGCGACGCGGCGGAGATCCTCCGCGGTGAGCGGCGGAGTGGGCGCCGGCTCGTCCGGCGGCTCCTCGGCGAGCTGGCGCTTGCGGCGCTGCTCCTCGAAGAACAGGCCGAAATCCGACAGCACCACCTGCGAGCAGCGCGGCGGCGGGATCACGGCATCGCCGACGGTCTCGGTCTCGGCCATGACGGCTCTCCCCTCGTCCACAACCCGCCCTAACGCGGTGGAGCTTAGAACGGATGCAATCTGCGGCAAGCCACCGCGCGGCGGCGCGCGACCGCGCCCGGCCCGCACCCTCGACGAGGCGGCCCCTCGTCAGGTCCCGGCCCGCGCCCGGCGGCCCTCGTAGGTCTTGAGATGGGCGTAGGCCATGTCGAGATGCCGGAAGGCGGCACCCGGTGCCGCCGCGCGCCCGCGCCGGATGAGGTCGCCGATGATGTGATCGGCCTCGATCGCTGCGCCCCGCTCGATGTCGCGCAGCATCGAGGCGGTCATGGTGGAGCCTTCGGCGGTCAGCGCGGCGCGGCTCGTCTCCAGGAACTTCTCGCGCGGCGGGAAGCCCGCATCCGAGGCGATGCGGCGGCACTCGTCGAGGAGGCCCTGCATCAGCGCCCGGCCGCCCGGCGCCGCCACGATGTCGCAGACCGCCCCCCGCATCAGGCAGGTCCCGCCCGCCAGGGTCGCGAGGAAGACCCACTTCTCCCACATCTCCAGCAGCACCTTCTCGCTGAGCCGCGCCGTGAAGGTGGCGCCCTGCATGAGCGCTGCGACGGCCTCGACCCGGGCCGAGCGCGCCCCGTCCCGCTCCCCGAAGGTGAGGCTGTGCATCTCGCTCATCTGCACGATCTCGCCGGCCGGACTGAGCGTCGCCGCGATGGCGCAGGAGCCGCCGAGCACGCGCTCCATCCCGAAGCGGGCGTCGAGGAGGTCGAGATGAGCCATGCCGTTGAGGATCGGCAGCACCATGGTCGAGGGCCCCACCGCCGGGGCGACGGCCGCGACGGCGCTGTCGAGGTCGTAGGCCTTGCAGCTCAGGAGCACGAGGTCGAAGGGGCCGTCGATCCGGTCGGCCGTCACGGTCGACGGCGCGGGGATGTGCACGTCCCGCACCGGGCTCTTCACCACGAGGCCGTGGGCGGCGAGCCGCTCGGCCCGGGCCGGGCGCACCAGGAAGGTCACGTCCCGCCCGGCCTCCGCGAGCCGTGCCCCGAAATAGCCGCCCGTCGCGCCCGCACCCACCACCAGAACCCGCATGGTCGTCCCCCTCCGGTTGATCGCGCACAGGGTATGCGACGCGCGCGGCAAACGGAGCTTCGCATCCCCCGCCCTTTCGTCCAAGGTGACGGACCCGGGGCAGGCCTGCGGGCGGATCATGGAGGGGGGGATGCGGCATGCGCGGTGAGGGATCGTGGCGGCGTGTCTCGGCCCCCTTGCGCCGCCGGATCCTCGATCCCGGCACGCGCCGCGGCCTCTTCCTGGTCGGGGGGCTCTGCGTCGGGGCGGCGGCGGTGCTGATGGCGCAGCTCGCGGATGCGGCGCAGGCCGCGTTCCGCGACCTCCTCGCCCTCTCGCCGCTCGCCGCGCTCGCGGTGACGCCGCTCGGCTTCGGGCTGGCGGTTCTGCTGGCGCGGCGGGTGTTCCCGAATTCCGAGGGCAGCGGCATCCCTCAGGTGATCGCGGCCCGCCAGATCGTCGAGCCGGAGCGGCGCGCGGTCCTCGTCTCGCTGCGGGTCGCGGTCGGCAAGATCGTCGTGATGACGCTCGGCCTCCTGTGCGGCGCCTCGGCGGGGCGCGAGGGGCCGACCGTGCAGGTGGGGGCGGCGATCATGGCGGCGGCGGGCCGCCGGGCGCCGGAGCACCAGCGCGGGCTCCTGCTCGCGGGCGGGGCGGCCGGGGTGGCGGCGGCGTTCAACACGCCGCTCGCCGGCATCGTGTTCGGGATCGAGGAGCTCAGCCGCTCCTTCGAGTCGAAGACGAGCGGCCTCGTGCTCGGCACGGTGATCGCGGCGGGCCTCACCTCCCTGGCGCTCCTCGGCAACTACGCCTATTTCGGCACCACGGCGGCGACGCTGCCGTTCGGGACGGGCTGGCTCGCCGTGCCGGTCTTCGGCATCGTCGGGGGGCTCTGCGGCGGGCTGTTCAGCCGCATCGTCATCGCGGTGGCCCGCGGCCTGCCGGGCCGGCCCGGGATCCTGATGCGCCGGCACCCGGTCGCCTTCGCGATGCTGTGCGGCCTCGGCGTCGCCCTGTGCGGGTTGGCCACCGGCGGCCACGTCCACGGCACCGGCTATGAGGAGGCGAAGGCGCTCCTGCACGGCACGGCGGACCCGTCGGCTTGGTTCGGCCCGGCGAAGTTCCTCGCCACCACGCTCTCCTCGATCAGCGGCATCCCGGGCGGGCTGTTCGCGCCCTCGCTGGCGGTCGGGGCGGGGCTCGGCGCCCATTTGTCGCCCTACTTCGCGCAGGCGCCGATCGGCGCCCTCGTCCTCATCGGCATGGTCGCCTACCTGGCGGGGGTGCTGCAGGCGCCGATCACCTCCTTCGTGATCGTGTCGGAGATGACGGAGGCGCACGCCCTCGTGATCCCGCTGATGCTCGCCGCGCTCCTCGCCGATGCGACCTCGAAGCTCATCTGCCCCGAGGGGCTCTACCACGCCCTCGCGGCGCCGATCGTCGCCCGCCTCGCTCCGCCCGGCCGTGCAGCCTGACCGCTTCTCATCCGCGAGGCATCATGCTATCGCGGCTCCCGCGCGGGTGTAGCTCAATGGTAGAGCAACAGCCTTCCAAGCTGATGACGAGGGTTCGATTCCCTTCACCCGCTCCAGCCCTTCTGCCTTTGGCGTCAGGGGCTTGGATTGCCCTACCGTTGACCTCGCATTCCCCACCTTCCCCGTCGCGTTCCCCAAGACCCGTTTAGGCCTTGTTCCTCGACGCCCGGTGAGCGAGCCGCAGCTCGGCCACCTTGCGCGATTTCCCGATGGTGCCGCGCACGTAGCGGGTTGTGGTCGATGACTGCGCGTGGGCGGCCGCGGACCGGATGTGGTCCAGCTCGGCCCCGGCGTCGTCCGCCTCGGAGATCCCGCCCGCACGGGCGTCCATGTTCCAGATGTGCTTCGGGATGCCGGCCGCGGTCGCTACGCGCCGCCACTCCCGGGTGTGGACGAATTCGGCATAGGGGCGCCCTGAGGCCGGATCGGTGATCAGCGGGCCGATGCGCCGGTCCGTGGGAATGAGGGCCAAGACCTTCATCACGATCGGGCACAGCGTGAGATCGTGCGCCGCGGTCTGCCCCGTCTTCGTCGTGTCCTTCACGAGCTGGAGGCGCTCGCCGAGGTCGCTCCAGACCAAGCCGTTCACCCAGCGCCGGCCATTGAGAACGATGCCGGTCGCAGCAGTGCCGTCCGGGATCGGCTCCCACTCCCCGATCACGTCCTTCTGGCGAAGCGTCGTCTCGAACTGCAGCGCCGTGCCGAGAGCCAGGGACACCTCTCCGAACTCGAGGGCCTTCGCCACGAAAGCCTCCACGTGCTCCAGTTCGAGCTTCGTCCTGCGGCGCGGCGCCTGCCGGAACTCGGCCTCCATCAGGATGGTCCGCAAGCGCTGGCACTCCGGCAGTTCGGCCGTCACGCCATACTTGAACAGCTCCCGCAGCATCTTGATGATCTTGCAGGCGCGATCGATCCGCTCCGGGCCGCCCGGCACCTTCGGCTGCTTCGCCCGGTCATACCAACGGCGGAAGTCTCCGATGCGGAGCGCGGCGAGATTGCGCTCGCCGAAGGCTGCCTCGATCAGCTTGAGGATGTGATCGTTGGTCCGCCGCGTGTTCCACTTCTGCCCGCTATACGGGCTGGCCTCGTCCACCTGATAGCAGCGCACCAGGCTCGCGATCGTGCCATCGAAGCGCTTGCGATCTTCACGCCGGCCAGAGGACCACTCCAGCATCTCCGCCTGGAAGCGCATGCAGGCGGCGGAGATGAGCGGCAGATCGTCCGCATTGTCGAGAGAATACGGAAGGCGAATCGTCTCTGGACGATAGCCCGCCTTCACGAGGTCGGCTCGCGCGACCCAATACAGCGTGTCAGGTCCGTTCTTGCGCTTGTGGCGCTTCAAGCCGGGCGCGGAAAAGTCAGAGGACATTGAGGTTCTCCAATCCATCGGGCGCCATCGCCTCGACGGTGGAAAGACCGTAGCGCCAATCGAAGAAGGCCTGCACGGCCCGCCATGGACGACCTCCCATCAGGGGGTCGATCTTCGGTAGGCCATCGCGCTCCAGGATCTTCGCCTTTGCGGCCCATTCGGCAGGCGTCTGGCTGAGTCGGCGCGCGATCTCTGCCTCGCACGGGAACAATCCCTGGTCGCGGTGAGAAGAGCGGCGCGTCACCCGTCACCCCTCCCCTCTGTTACGCCCAAGGCTCGTCAGCGCGAGCCCGATCAATACGGCTGCCCATCCTCAAGGCCCTCCGCCTCGTCGGTAGCCGCACCGCCCGCAGGTACGGCCGGCTCGCCAGCACCACCTCCGGCGCTCGCCAGGACGGGCGGCCCGCCCGCTCGCGGCGGTCCTCCTCGCGGTAGAGCGAGGCCAAGCGGTTGAGCGCGGACAGCAGCTTGAGCGCCCGGGCGAGGGGCCGCTGGAAGCGGAAGGCCATCCAGAGGTCGTAGACCTCGGCGCCGCACTGGAGGCGCCGGTTGTTCCAGGCCTGCCGGCATGCCGTGGAGCAGAAGCCGGGATGGCGCGCTGCAGCCCCGTAGGGCTGTCCGCACTCCAGGCAGGTCCGCTCACCCCGGAGCGGGGCAGTATCGCCGTCCTGGGCCACCGGAGTGCGTGCGTTTAAACGCAGCGGCGCGTTCACGGCGCACACAGCCAGTCGGGGATGTCGAGCGGGATCCACACCGCACGAGCGAAACCCACATAGATTCCGCGAACACCGTATGTGGGCGCGGGGAAGGAGGCGCACATGTTCGCGCTGCACCTCCCTGGGTGATGGCTTGAGGGGTTGCATCACGATGGCAGGCCAGCACCCGCGCGACCTCGTCCTCCCGGACGATTCCTTCCCCGTCGAGGGTCAGGAACAGGCGATGGTGTGGGTGTCGTTCCCCGCTTGCCAGAGAGGGAGGGCGCGGGCGAGGAGGCGGGCGTCGCGCTCGGGGTCGGGCGCCGCATCCCGAGGCGTCAGCGGGCGCGTCGCACGGACGAGGGCTGCGGCCGCATCGGCTTCGACGACCGCGCCGCCGGATCGACGAAGGAAGTCGAGAGCATAGGCCAGGAAGGCGTGCCGGCCGCCCTCGGTCGTCGGCACGGTGGCGAGCAGATCCGTCCACTCCTGCCGCTCGGCCAGGCCGGCATCGTCCTCCCGGCCTCCGCCGCCGCCTCGACGCTCCGGGCCGCCTGCTGCACGATCTCGGGCAAGCGTGCGCGCCCCCGCCCCAGAGGGCCTGAGGCCGAGAAGAAGCTGCGCGAGGACGAGCAGCTCTCGAAGCAATACAGGGCTTGGAAGCGCGCCAAGCTTCAGGCGCTCCTCGACGGGCCTCACGACGACGAGATCCGTGACCTTGATCGGTTCATGCGCCGGATGGGCCTCGCCGATGGGCCGACCCTGATCGCGCGCGTCGAGGCCGCGGCTTGGATCCGCGACATGTCCGCGGGCGACCGCGCCGACCTGCTCGGCCTGATCGGGCGCCGCATCGCCCTGATGCGGGAGCGGAACGGGCTTGAGCCTTTCAACGACGGCGTGCCCGGAGATCCGCCGCGTGCCTTCGAGCGGATCAAGAACCTGATGGGGTGCCGATGAGCAACGGCGGCAAGCTCGCGGTCGAGGTAGTGGAGTTCCGCCCCATGGACCGCAACACCCTGAAGGGGTTCGTGACGGTCCGCATCCCGGCGATGCGCCTGACCATCCGCGATTGCAGCGTCAATGAAAGTAACGGCCGGCGCTGGGTCGGCCTGCCGGCCAAGGCGCAGATCGGGCGTGACCAGGAGCTCGTCCGGCGGGACGGCAAGATCCAGTACGCGGCCGTGTTCGAGTTCGAAGGCGGTCGGTGACGCCTTCAGTGCGGCGGTGCTCCGGGCGCTCGATGCGCGTGAGGGGCGGGCCGCCGCGTGAACGCGAGCGCCACATATCCCACCGAGATGGTCGAGCACGCCCTCGCGTGGGCGCGGCGCGGCTTCGCGGTGTTCCCCTGCAATCCGAGCCCGACCGGGGAGGACAGCAAACGTCCCCTGGTGCCCCGGGACAAGGACGAGCAGGGCAAGCCGATCCCGAAGACGGGCGGGTTCTACAAGGCCACGCGCGACGAGGAGCAGATCCGCAGGCTGTGGCGGAGGTGGCCGAAGGCCATGATCGGCCTGCGCATGGGCCACGACGCCGGCACGTTCGCGCTCGACCCCGATGTGGTGAAGAAGCCTGGCGATGCGGATGGCCTCGCGGCTTGGCGGCAGCTCGCGGCCGAGCATGGCGACGTCCCCGCGACCCACACCCACGTCACGCCGAGCGGCGGGCGCCATCTCCTGTTCCGCTACCCCGAGGACCGGTCGATCACCAACGCGGAAGGCGACCTGCCCAAGGGGATCAACGTGCGCGGCGAGGGCGGCTATGTGGCTGCTCGATCTGGTCGAAGGCGGCAAGGCCCGGAAGGCGGCGGACCCGGAGCCGGCTCCGAAGCCGGAGGTCCGCGCCGGCAGGCGGCGGCGCGAGAGCGGCGGTGACCGAAGGGAGCGCTACGTCCAGGCGGCACTCGAGGCAGAATGCTCCGCCGTGGCGAGCACGCCTGTTCGCGGACGCAACAACCGGCTCAACCGGGCAGCCTTCCAGCTCGGCACGCTGGTGGGTGCAGGGGTGCTCGACGCGGCCGTGGCGACGGACCGGCTGATGGACGCCGCGATTGCCTGCGGCCTGGTGCGCGACAAGGGCCGGGACCGGGCCATGGCGACGATCGAGAGCGGGTTGACGGCCGGTGCCGCCAAGCCGCGGGAGATCCCCGAACCTCCGCCGCAACAGAAGAGCGGCCAACGCCGGGCGAAAGCCCGCAGCAAGGGCGATGAAGACGACCCGGACGGTGAGCCCGCCGGCCGGCCCTTCGCGGCCTCCGGGGGCGACTGGCTCGGCGCCTGCCTGCTCGATGACCGCGGCAACCCGCTGCCGAACCTCGCGAACGCCATGACGGCCCTCCGGTTGGCGCCGGAGATGAGCGAGGTCTTCGCTATGACGAGATGCTCTGCGCCACCGTGCTCACGCGCGGCGTGCCGGACCCCGGCGGCGGCATTGCGGCCCCGATTCCGATCCGGCCGGCGACGGACAACGATGTCAGCCGGGTGCAGGAATGGCTGCAGGTCTGCGGCCTGCCGCGGATGAGCAAGGACACGGCACATCAGGCCGTCGACCAGCGGGCGCACGAGCGCTCGTTCCATCCCGTCCGCGACTACCTGGACGGCCTGCGCTGGGACGCGCGGGAGCGGCTTGGCACATGGCTCTCGACCTATCTCGGGGCCGAGGCAACGCCCTACACCGCCGGCATCGGCACGATGTTCCTCGTCGCCATGGTGGCCCGCATCTACGAGCCCGGCTGCAAGGCCGATTACATGATGGTGCTGGAGGGCGAGCAGGGCGCGCGCAAGTCGACGGCCTGCGCCATCCTCGGCGGCCCGTGGTTCTCCGACAACCTGCCGGATGTCACGACGGGTAAGGACGTCGCCCAGCACCTTGCCGGGAAATGGCTCATCGAGATCGCCGAGATGAGCGCGATGTCCAAGGCGGAGGACGCTGCCCTGAAGGCGTTCATCAGCCGCCCCGTGGAGCGCTACCGGCCGAGCTATGGGCGCAAGGAGATCATCCAGCCGCGCCAGTGCGTCTTCATCGGCACCACGAACAAGGCGACGTACCTGCGCGACGAGACCGGAGGCCGGCGCTACTGGCCCGTCAAGGTCGGGTGCGTGGACACCGATGCCCTGGCGCGGGACCGCGACCAGCTCTTCGCCGAGGCGGTGGCTCACTACCGCGAGAAGACGCGCTGGTGGCCCGACGACGAGTTCGAGCGGCAGCACATCCAGCCCGAGCAGGAAGCCCGGTTCGAGGCGGATGCCTGGGAAGAGGCGATCACCGGCTTCCTCATCGGTCGAAGCCGGGTTTCGGTGACGGAGGTTGCCCGGGATTGCCTCGGATTCGATCTCCCGAAGATCGGAACCGCCGAGCAGAGGCGCATCGGCGCCGCCCTGAAGCGGCTCGGCTGGGTCTCAGTTCGCGACTGGAAGGGACGGGCCTTCGTGCCCAAGGGCCATGTCGCATGACGCACCATGACGCACTTTCCAACGAAGGGGCATGCGTGCGCGCACGCGCACGTGCGCTCACACCCCCGCGCATGCTGCCTCGTTAGGAAGTGCGTCATGGTGCGTCATGCGACATGGCCGGTAGGATCGGAGGAAGGCGATGAGCTATGACCTGCCTGCCCTTGCCGCACAGGCGACGGCGGGGCTCAACATCGAACCTGCCGTTGCGTCCGAGCTGCTTCGGCGCGTCGCCGCGATGTGCACGGGCAAGCAGCGAGGGGCCGAAGAAGGCCTGCTGCGCAGGCCGGACGACGAGCGTTGGGTGCGGGGCTACTCGGGCGGCTGCGGAGATTGCGGCGACCTGATCCACTCCTTGGCCGACATCGTTGCGGGTGAGCAGCGCCGATGAGCCACCTCGCCAAATCGAAGAAGCGCCGCCTGCGCGAGAAGCGCCGCCGGCAGGCCCGGGAACGCCTCTGGGAGCGCCTGTGAGCCTGTGCAGGTGGACGAGAGCCGGACATGGCACCTCGTCCGCACGGCGCCCAGCATGATGGGCCGCGCGCTCGACACACTGAAGGAGCAGGGAATCCCGACCGTGGTGCCAAGGACGGTTGCTGTCGGGCATCGGGAGGGCAGGCCCTACCTGCGCCGGGCCCAGATGTTCCACCGGACCGTGTTCGTGGGTGTCGAGGGAGCCGCCGACCTGGACGGCAAGGTGCCCACCGCCCGCGGGGTCACGCGAGTGCTGCGCAACCCGACGCGGGCCGACATGGCCCCGATGACGATCAGCGGGCCCGACATGGCCGCCTTCGTCGCAGCGATCGGGATCACCGAGAAGCGGAAGCCGGCCGGCATCGCGGCGGGCGACAGGGTCGTGGTCCAGGCGGGTCCGTTCGCCAGCTTCCCCGCCATGGTCGAGGAAGTGTTGCCGAACGAGCGGCTGAAGGTGGCAGTGCAGATCTTCGGGCGGGCGACGCCGTTCGAGTGCGGCCATGCCGACGTTCGGCCCATCGATTAGGTTGTGCGCCATCTGGTTTGAAGGCCGGCGCTTGTCTCCCCCTCAGGGGGTCGATGTTGAGCCCCGGGGGAGACGGGACAGCCGTTCTCCGCAGAATGGAGGCTTGTGGCCTCGCGCTGCCTTCAGATCAGGCCGCCTCGCGTACGACAAGATCCACCTCCCGCCCCAGCGCCGCCATGGCAGCCTCGATCTGGTCGAGGCGGGACGCATGGTCGAGCCGGAACAGGCGATCCACCGACTCGCGCTTCCAATCCAGGCGCCGCACCAGATCAGCGCGGGTGAGCCCCTGCCGGCGCAGCTCGCTGTAGAGGGCGGCCTTCAGGAGAGTGAGCAGCGGCAGCCGGACGACGTCCGCACCGTCCTCGAAGGGCGGCAGGTCCCGGCCATCGGCGATGCGGGCGGCCAAAGCCTCCTCGATCGCATCGACCGCATGCCGGCGGGCATCGGCCTCGTCCTCGCCGAATGTGGCGACCTCCGGCAGGGCCGGACAGATCACCATCAGGGTGTCGTCGTCGGGCTCCAGTTCGATGCGGTATCCGGCCATCACTTCAGGTCCAGCTGCTTGAGGATGCGGTTCACGAGCCCCTTGCCCAGTTCCTTGCGGCTCCCGTGCATCGGGATCTGAGAGACCTTGTCGCCCCGGCGCACCGTGACGTGGCCCGAGCTGCCCTTGTGGTTCTCGAAGGTGCAGCCCTTGGAGGCGAGGAGCTTGCGGAGTTCGTTCGCGTTCATGGGAGCTACCATATTCCACACTTCTGTGTAAGCCAACAGAAGTGTGGAAACTTCACGATAAGGAGCGGCCCGCTTGGGCCCATGCCGAGAGAGGCAGTAGCACCACATGTCCGGCATGATCGGCGGCACGCCCGTAAGCTCTGCGCGCACCCTCCTTGGTGGCCTCGTCGCTGCGGTCGTCGTAGTGGGGGTGATCGTCTGGGGTGGATCCGCGTTGGTGGGGTTGTGAGTTGCTGATCCCCGCGGGAGAGGGCCCATGCGGATCTCGATCGACGCGCGTGACCCCGGCTTCCGGACCTACGCTGAGGCGCGTGACCAGGGCATCACCTTCAACGTGACGCTCGATGGCGAGCGGGTACGGTCTGTCCACACCGCCGACGATCTGACCGGCGAGGTGATCGTGCCGGCTCGGGATGCGGGCGGCCACTTAATGTTCGATCCGTGCCAGCCCAGCAAGACCCTGCTGGAGACCCGCCGCGGCCGGGTCCGCATCGTCCGCCGGCACCGGCACTGGACGGACGACAGCAGCGTCATCTGAGCCGCCCGCTGGGCGTAGCGCCAGGGACCCTGGGCAGTCGGAATCGATACGGGTGGGCGGGGCCCCCAAGTTTCCTAGCGCCAGGGTCGTGAAACCCGTGAACGGTGAACCGTGAACGCAGGCCGTGAACGCTCCGCCGAGGCCATGACGCAGGCCGAGTTCGCCCGGCACCGGGGCGTCTCGAAGGCTGTCGTCACGAAGTGGAAGGCCCAGGGCCTGCTCACCCTGACGGACGACGGGCGGGTGAACGTCGAGGCCACCGAGTGGAACCTTGATCAGCGCCCGGCCAGGTACCGCGGCGGGGTGGCTCACAGGCCGATACGGGCGGTACCGATGAGTGAACGGCCAGCACCTACTGCGGCACCGAAGGCACCTCCCGCGGACCGCCCCCGGCCCGCCGGGCCGGACCAGAAGGACGAGGGCGAGGCCGGGGACCCGGATGATCCGAACCTCCCCCTGCCGCTCGCTATCCGGCGGAAGGAGAACTTCCTCGGCCTCCAGCGCAAGCGGGCCGTGGAAAAGGAGGACGGCAAGCTGGTCGACCGCGCGGCGGCCGAGAAGCTGTTCTTCGACACCGCCCGTGACCTGCGCGATGCCTGGCTGGCCTGGTTCGCCCGGGTCGCGATCACGATGGCTGACGAGCTCAAGGTCGATCCCCGCGCGCTGACCCAGATCCTGACCGCGCATGTCCATCAACACCTCGCCGAGCTCGGCGAGCCCACAGCAGACCTGGGCCGACACCGCCAGCCTCTCACGGAAGTGGCGTCAGGGGCAGAAAGATCGCCTTGAGGTCGGGATCTGGGCGTTCGGGCGCAATCGGGAGCGCTGGCTGGTGGAGCACCGGGTGCTGCCCGGGGCGACGAACCGGCCGGAGGTGTGGGCCGACCTCGAAGCCATGGTCGAGGAGACCTGGCCGCACGCGAGCGGCGCCGAGATGACGGTGCGGGACTGGGGCATCGACTCCAGCGGCTTCACCGCCGAGGTGTATGCCTTCGTGCGCCGGCAGGCCGGGCGCCCGGTCCATGCGGTGGATGGCCAGGACAGCTATGCCGGCGCCTTCCTGGGCGTGGGCGCGAAGGATTCCACGGCGGCCGGCCGGAAGCTGCGGCGCGGGCTGAAGACGGTCCGGATCGGGGCGTCCTTCGCCAAGCAGGAGATGATGGGCTGCCTCGCCCTGCAGCGCCCGCCGGAGGGCAAGCCGTTCCCGGCCGGGTTCGTGCACCTGCCGCGGGACGTGAGTGAGGATCAGGTCAAGCAGCTCACCGCTGAGGAACTCGTCACGCACGTCACGCGCGGCCGCACGCGCCGGGGGGTGGGTGCCGATCGGTGGGCGGCGCAACGAGGTGCTGGACTGCGCGAACTACGCCCGCGGGCTTGCCGCGATGCGGGGCTGGGACCGCTGGCGCGAGCCGCACTGGCGCGAACTCGAGGCGGCGCTCGGCATCGAGCGGCCCCGGCCGGACGAGGCGGTGGTGGCGCCCGAGGTCGCGGCGCGCACGCTCGCGGCCCGCAATCAGCAGCGGCGCGCCGTGCGGCGCAGCCGGGTCAACAACCGGCCGATGAGGTAGGTATGGCCGACACGCCGGAACAGCAGCTCGCGAAGCTGAGGGCCCAGCTCGCGAAGCTCGATCGGGCCATGGCGAGCGGCGTGCTCACCGTCGAGCAGGCCGACAACGCCGGGCGCATCACGTACCGCGGCTACGCCGAGATGCGGCAGGCCCGGGCGGACCTCGTGCGTCGGATCAGCGACCTGGAGGCGTCCGTCAGCGGCGCCGCGCCGCGCCGCACCCGCCATGTCGTGATGACGGGCCGCAGCGGGTGGTGAGCATGTCTCAGGCCCAGCCCGTCCGGTTCCGGATCAAGGGCACCGCCAGTACGTCACCCCGATCGCCATGGACCTCGACGGCGGGGCGGGCGGCGGCGCGCTCGAGGCGCCGGCCTACGACGTCGCGGGCGGGCGCGGCCGGCGCTCACGGTCCTGGCGGGTCGGCAGCTACGGCCCGAACACCGCCATCACCTATGCGCTCGACGAGCTGCGCCGGAAGAGCCGCGATCAGGCCCGGAAGAACCCCTACGCCGGCGCCGCGGTCGACCGGCTGGTGAGCAACATCGTCGGAATCGGCATCGTGCCCCGATCCACCGCGGCGCGGTCGACGGAAGGCTTGAGCGAGGAGGAGGCCAAGCGGGTCAAGGCGGAGGACGCGGCCTTCCGGACTCGGATCCAGGCCCTCTGGCTGGAATGGACCGATGTGGCCGACAGCGTCGGCGCGCACGACTTCTACGGCCTCACCGCCATTGCCGTACGCGGCATGGTCGAGGGGGGCGAGACCTTCACGCGCTTGCGCACGCGGCTCCTCACGGACGGGCTGCCAGTCCCGCTGCAGCTGCAGGTGCTGGAGGGCGATCACTGCCCGCACCTCAAGACCGAAATCGGGAACCGGATCCGGCAAGGCATCCGCTACGATGCCATCGGACGGCGCCAGAGCTACTTCCTCTACCGCGAGCATCCGGGCGACGGCGTCATGGTTCCCTCCGGCCTGGAGCTCGCCGAGGTGCCAGCGAGCGACGTGGCTCACCTCTACCGGGCAATGCGGCCCGGGCAGGATCGTGGCGAACCCTGGCTGGCTCGGGTGCTGCGCACGTTCTACGACCTCGACGCCTACCTCGCTGCCGAGCTGGTGCGGAAGAAGAACGCGGCGTGGCTCGTCGGCTTCATCAAGCGGGTGATGGAGGAGGCGGACAGTCCGGTCGGCTCCGGGCCGCTCGGCACGGACGGCGCCGACGACGAGGGCGCCGCCACGCTGGAGTTCGAGCCCGGGACGCTCCAGGCGCTTGCCGACGGCGAGGACGTCACCTTCTCGAACCCGCCGGACCTCGGGCCGAACTTCGAGATGTTCGTCCGCGAGGCCAAGCGCGGCGTCGCGGCGGCGTGCGGGCTGCTCTACGAGATCCTGAGCGGCGACTACAGCACGCTGAACGATCGCACGCTGCGCGCCGCGCTCAACGATTTCCGCCGGGCTGTCGAGGGCTGGCAGCACCATCAGGTGGTGTTTCAGTTCTGCCGTCCAGTCTGGAACCGCTGGATGGATCTGGCGGTGCTGTCGGGCGCCCTGAAGATCCCCGCGGGCATGCCACGTTCGGTCGCCTACTCGGTGAAGTGGATCCCGCCGGCCTGGCCGTACATCCATCCGGTGCAGGACGTCCAGGGCAAGTCCATGGAGGTTCAGGCCGGGTTCTCGTCCCGCTCCCAGAAGGTGGCCGAGGCCGGATACGACGCCGAGGCGATCGACGCCGAGAACAAGGTGGACAACGAGCGAGCCGACGCGGCGGGGCTCGCCTACACCAGCGACGGTCGCCGCGCCACGCAATCGGCCGCCGGGGATCCGCCGCCCGACGACGCTCCCCCCATACCGGAAGGGCAGTCATGATCAGCGCGCTCCATGCTCTGACGGCCGAGCCGTGGGCGATCCGTCCCGATTACCTCTACTTCCTGGCCAGCCTCGCGAGCCTGGATCGCGCCGGGCGCGCCGAGCGCCGCGCGGCCGAGGGCGAGGACTGGTTCCGGCTGGATCTCCAGGCGGCCGCGGGCCCGACCGCGCAGCGCCTGGAGGGGGCGCGCTACGCCATGCTCACCCGGGAGGGTGTCGCGGTCATTCCGGTCATCGGCCCGATCTTTCCGCGCGCCAACATGCTGACCGAGATGTCGGGCACCGGCACCTCGGCGGCGATGCTCGCGCGGGACTTGGCCCTCGCCCGCGACAGCACTGATGTCGGCGCCGTCATGCTGCTGGTGGATTCGCCCGGCGGCTCGCCGACCGGCATCAACGCCCTGGCCGACCAGCTCTACGCCATGCGCGGGCGCAAGCGCGTGGTCGCCCACGTGAGCGGCTCGGCCGCTTCGGCGGCCTACTGGATCGCCTCCGCGGCGGGCGAGCTCGTCACCGAGAAGACGGGCATGCTCGGCTCGATCGGCGTCGTCGCGGCCATCTCGAAGCAGGTCGAGCCGGACGCCTCCGGCAGCCTGTTGATCGAGATCGTCTCCTCGAACGCGCCGAACAAGCGCCCCGACCCGCAGACCGAGGACGGTGCCGGCCAGATCCGCGCGCTCCTCGACAGCATCGAGACCCAATTCATCGCCGATGTGGCCCGCGGCCGGAAGACGACCCCGGCCCGGGTGCGTTCCGACTTCGGGGCCGGCGGCATGAAGGTGGGAGCGGACGCCGTCGCCGCCGGCATGGCCGACCGCGTCCAGACCTCCGACTTCGAGCCTCGGGACCCGCGGCAAGCAGAAGCCGAAGGCGTTCGTGGTGCCGCACATCCCGCACGAGGACAGCGTGCTCGCCACCGACGTGCAGAATATGCTCGCGGCTTATGGCGGCGGGATCTCGCTGGAGACCGTGCTGGGCTTCGTGAACCGCAAGCTGATCACGATGCGCAAGAAGCACGCGATCACGCTGGAGCATTTGCGCATCACCGCGCTGCGCGGCCAGATCCTCGACTACGACGGCACGGTGCTCCTCGATCTCTTCGACGCCTTCGGCGTCACCGAGAAGGTCGTCGACTTCACGCTCGGCACGTCCTCGACCGACGTCGGTGCGAAGTGCGACGAGGTGGTCGGCTACATGGAGGACAACCTCCTCGGCGAGACCATGAGCGGCGTCCATGCGCTCGCCTCGCCGGAGTGGATGGCGCGATTCACCAGCCATGCTTCCGTCAAGGAAGCATTCAAGTACTTCACGGCGATCCAGAACCCCCTCCGCGACAGCGTTCGGAAGGGCTTTCCCTTCAAGGGGATCGTGTTCGAGGAGCATCGCGGTGCCGCCTCCTATGTGAAGGAAGACGGATCCATGAGCACGCCGGACCGGTTCATCCCAGCTGGCGACGTGCGGTTCTTCCCGCTGGGAACAAACGACACGTTCACGAACTACTGGGCGCCCCGGATTTCTGGAGCAGCGTCAATCAGGCTCCGCTCCTCGACAACCCCGACGCCGAGGTCTTCGTGGCTCCTCTGGAGCCGAAGAAGTTCGGCAAGGGCATGGACATCCACACGGAGTCCAACCCGCTCCCGCTCGTGGAGCGCCCGCAGCTTCTCGTGCGCGGCACCACCTCGAACTGACGGGGGCCACCATGCGGCTGCGCGAGAAGGACAGCAAGAACGGCGAGGTCGCCACCAAGGGGTGGGACGAGGCGCAGGCTGCGCTCCTCGCTGGCACCCACGTCTCGGCCGAGGACGAGGGCGGCGAGGGCGAGCGCGGGCCGGACCAGCCGGCGGCGCAGTCGCCCAAGCCCGGCAGCGAGCCATCGGGCGGCGACGACCTCGACGGCAAGACCCGGCCCGAGCTGGAGGCGTTCGCCGTCGAGCGCGGCGTCGACGTATCGGGCGCCGAGACCAGGGCCGACGTCATCGCGGCCTTGCGGGCCCGGCCGTGACCGCCTTCGCGCTCGGCGTCGACGCCCTGTTCGACGACCCGAACATGGGCGAGGATGCGCTCTGGCGGGCGGGCGGCGCCGCACCCGGGCTGCCCGTGCGCCTCATGCGATTGTCGCCCGAGGCCATCGTCGGCTTGGGCGACAGCCGCTTCGACCTGAATGCCATGCTGATCTCCGTGCGCCTGTCCGAGGTGGCGGAGCCCGCGCAGGGCGATCAGCTCGACCTCCTCGACGAGGAGGGCGCAATTACGCAGACGGTGGTCGTCACCGGCCTCGCGAAGATCGATGTGCGCCGGCTCGTGCGCACCTGCGAGGTCTCGCCGCTGGCACCTGATGACGAGGGTGGGCCGTGAGGTTCTCCGCCCAGGTCCTGGACCTCCGCCAGGCGCTTGCCGGCAGCGAGGTGCAGATCGCCCGCTCGGTCACGGCCGGGATGCGGCAGGTGACGGAGCGGCGATGCTTGCCATGGGTAAAGGCGGCGTGCTGGCCCGGTGAAATAGGATGTCACCGGTGAAGACCCCCCCTTTCCAACGGCCAAGTTTTCGCTAGGCTCCGGCCAAGCTGAGTTGCGGAGGGCCATTCCAATGAGCCTAGCAAGCATGCTGCGGGCGAGGATTGCCGACTGGCGCCAAGCGCAAGCGAGGCAGCCTGATCGAGTAGTAATCGCTGCACTCAGGCTGCTGAATGACGTTTCGGCCAGCCGCAGGCTCACGGGGCAAGAGCTGATCGCGATGGCGCGGGCGGCGCGGGCACGGACGAGCTGGCATTGACACAGCAGTGAGCCAGCGGCCGGGCCGACAGGTCCGGATCAACCCGGCCGCCAGCTGCAGCGACCAGTCCGCCGAGCCCTCGTGGCGGTCTGCCGGTCGCTGCCTTCGCCTGCTCAGATCCACACCGACACGAGCAGGCGGTCTCGGAAACTCAGGAGCAACGGCCTAACTAAGACGCTAGGGCGAACCAAGCCGTCGCTGTATTCAGCACGAGAATGCTGCTCGACTCGCGACAGGCTGCAGCGAAATAGTTGACGAAGTGTTGCCGGCAACGGGGCTGGGGTGTGTAAGTCGCAATGAGATGGTGGCCACTCGCGGATGCCGCATAATGCCTACGGTTGGCAGGGATGATAGTAACGGTCGTATGAGTTCTTGGATTGGTGAGGAGTTGAGGGCGCAATCGAGCATTTCGTTGCCAGATCTCGGCCTGCGAAACGGCCGCAATTATTCCGCATTTGGGTGTCATCTAGGTTCCATCCCTTGGAGTGGGATCATCCCAAAGCCTGCACTGCCGGCCGGAGCTTGCTTCCGTGCTGGCATTTCTTTTGTGCACGGTGACCGGCGATCTGGTGGCGCGGCATCTACGTCCACACCGCCAGCTCATCCTTGATGTCATCGCAGCGGCCGAGTGACGGCGGCTCGCCGATATCAAGCACTTAGGCGCGCCTCCCTCACGCGCCGCAGGATCCGCCAGGCGCCTCGCCGGGTCTGGATCGCCGCTGCTGCGTTACCTCGGAGAAATCGCCTCAGCAGTCCCGCGCCGGCGACTTTCCAATTTTGATTGCTAGGCGGCCGAACTGACAGCGCCGGGTTATACCTCGGCCGGGGCCCCGCCGATCCGTGTCGCGGGTTTTGCGCGCTAGTTCGGACGCCGCAGGTCCTATTCCATTCTGTTTGTGCACATCTGGGCGACTGAGACGATGCCGAGCACGCGCGAGCGCGTCCTCCAGGCCGTGGCCGAGCTGCTGAAGGCAGCCCTCCCGCAGGCCGCCCACTCCCGCAACGAGGTCAAACCGCAGACCATCCCGGCCGGTGGCTTCGTCAATGTGGATGACGGCGACCCGGGCGAGCCGGAGGTCACGCTCAACCCGACCATCTACATCTTCAGCCACGAGATCCCGGTCGAGGTGGCCGCGAACGGCACCCGCAGCGTGAGCGCCGAAGCGCGGCTCGATGCCATGCTGCAGGCGATCGGCACGGCCGTCGCGGCAGATCGGACGCTCGGTGGGCTGTGCGACTACCTGATGGTGTCGGCTGCCACCACCGAGCCGCTGACGGCGGACGGCGCTCCCGTCTCCCGTGCCGCCCTGATCGGCATCACTGCCGTCTACGGCACCCCCGATCCCCTGAACTGACCACCGCCAGGAGAGACCCATGGCACGCGCGCGTGGAGCCAACGCCATCATGGCGGCGGCCTTCGAGACTACCTATGGCACGCCGCCCGCCAGCGGCTACCGCAAGCTGCCCTTCGTCTCCTCGAACCTCGGCGAGGAACAAGGTCTGATTGCCAGCGATCTGCTCGGCTACGGCCGCGAGCCGCTGCCGCCCTCGAAGGACGTGATCAACAATGACGGCGATGTCGTCGTCCCGGTCGATCTGAAGAACTTCGGCAACTGGCTGAAGCTGTTCATGGGGCAGCCGACGTCGACCGCCGACAGCGGCACGACCACGCATGTGTTCACGTCGGGCGCGATCGACCTGCCCTCCATGACGGTCGAGGTCGGCCTGCCCGAGGTGCCGAGCTACGGCCAGAACTTCGGGGTGCGCGGCAACACGCTGCGGGTTCAGATGCAGCACTCCGGCCTGCTCACCGCGACCCTGGGCCTGATCGCCCAGGGCGAGACCAAGCTCACCGCCTCGGCCGCCGGCACCCTCGCCGAGGCGAGCATCGAGCGGTTCAGCCCGTTCCAGGGCACCGTCACCCGCGGCGGCGTGGCACTCGGCTCCGTTGTCTCGGCCGAGTTCACCTACTCGAACCAGCTGGAGAAGGTGGAGGCGATCCGCGGGGACGGGCGGATCGAGGACGCCGACCCGGGCATGGTGGCGATGACCGGCAGCCTCGTGGTGCGCTTCGCCAACACCGCCCTGCTGGATCAGGCCACCGCCGGCACACCGGTCGAGTTCACGTTCGGGTGGGTGACGGACGCCGCGCGCTCGCTCGTGTTCAAGGTCCACTCTGTCTTCTTGCCGCGGGCCAAGACCCCCGTGACCGGCCCGAACGGCGTGCAGGCGACCTTCAACTGGCAGGCGGCCAAGGATCCCACCCTCGGCCGCACGGTCACCGCCACCCTCATCAATAACGTGCCGAGCTACTGAGGACGGCACTGCCACCAAATTCCGAACACCGCTTTGGCGGTGAGACGTGGGCGGCCATGGCAGCCGTGACGTCCATGGATGTGGCGCTCACGTCAGATGCGCCAGCAGGATCGCCGTCCGAACGGCCACCCGCCGCCGTGCAACGGTGACGTCCTTTCGCTGCATCAGGTCTGCGGCTTGGCGGTAGGCAGCAACGGCCGCGTTGATGTCGAGGGCGAGGCCGTGCGCGATCTGGCGGGATCCAGGCGCGGGGTCGGCGAGGTAGCCCATCACGGCTGCGTCGACCTGCTCGTCGGTCAGGAGCCGGGTCGTGAGGAGGTCTGCAATTGTTGCCATGAGTGAGCACCTTCAGCTGAAGGATGTGGTAGAATGGAAAGCTGTAAATTTGCTCTATGTGCGGGTCTATTTATCGATACCGCTGAACGACTTGGGTTTGGTTTTCGTAAGACGGCAGGCATCTGATGCGATGCCGGTTTGGCAAGTAAATTGAGGCGCTGGGAGGCGCAACTTGCCGAGCGCCTGACGTGACAAAGAACTTTGACTACCGCTCAGCCGGCTTTCTGACATCATCGAAAATCGAAATGCCTGTGCGCACCTCCCAGTCGTTTCCTGTGCGCCCGAGCGAAGACAGAGCTCCGACGGCTCGATCGAGCGAGGTCCATGGAAGGAACGGGTTACGCTGACCGATCCCCCAGACTTCAACCCGCGTCGACGGACGGGCGCTCCGGCCGCGGGCGTGAAAGCCGAATGTGTCTGCCACCACAAGAGTGTTGGCAGGTACGGCAACAGGTACGGGCATCTGGAAGCCAAGATCTTCCAGTTCGGCCTCGCTAACTCGAAAAGAGCCCTGCCTCGTCTCAAAATCGTCTGAAGAAACCGCGGTCAGGCTCATTCGCCGCTCCCATTCGAGCCTCCGCGCCGTGAGCCGATGCGAGCCGGGAACGTAGGTAAACGGACCGCTGTGCTCCTCAACGTCCGTCAGGAAAAGCCAAGCCTTCACCGTCGGATGGAACGTGTCGGCGTGCAGAATTGTTTGTGGGTCATCTTCACCGTCAGACGCTTGCTGCAAAACTGCCTGCAGAAACATGCCTGGTTCCGAGTCCCGGCTGCCGACGTAACGGATGAGCCCTTGCCATGTCTCTGATCCATGAACCTGTTTCAAGCTCGGCATTTGCTCAAGCAGCTTGCTGCCGACCGTTACCTTGCGCAGAACTGTCCGCCCTTCGGCTTTTTCCCGTATGGGTCCCCTGTAAGCCTGGATCTCGTCGCGCAGTCTTGAAGGCATCGTCAGGCAGAAAGCGACGCTTGATCACGAAGCCGTCTCGGTCGAAAGCGGCGCGGTCCTCGACCGGCACTCTGGACGCGAGCCTTGCGCGACGAGATGCTGCGAGACGTGCCGCGAGTTCGACCCGTTTGCCGTGCAGCCCCCATCGGTTGAGCTGGCGGCTTCCGATCAGGGGATTGTGCTCGAACGACTTGGCAGCAGTCGCGAGTTGCAGAGGCCAAAGCGGTGCGGTTGCCAGGCGTGCCCACCTACGCATGTGCGTCTCCTCGCAAGCTCTCAGCGGTGTATGGGTGCTACCGATTCTGCCAGAAACAATAAGTCTGTTTGCCGGCCTGCGCAGAAGGGAGGTTTTACAGCAATTATGTCATATCTTTGACGCTTCACAGCGTTAACTTTTGTGTATGTTGGCGGCTGACAAGTATTCGCGGCACCGTTCCTATCCAGATGCCCGGCCGCGGTCAGCTAAGATGCTGCGGTGTTATGGTTTGAGAGTTCATTTGAGAATGCGCCTTCGGCAGAAACTCGGGCGTGGGCTCGGAGCCGAAGGTGGTCAAATGCGATGCTTTTTGAGATTGGCGAAGGTTCTCCAACCGAGCTTCCGCCGCTCGGAGCCGCGCTCGGGCGACTTTTAAACGGGCTCTACAAGTGAATCTGACAAGAAGTCTGTCAGCTTAGTTATTTCTTCTTCTGTAAGAAACTGATTTGCGCTGCCGATGGTTTTTTGCGCATCGCGGTGCTTTCAAAGTAAGACATGGCTGGAATTATGAAGGATATTCTCATGCTTAGACTTTCTCCCTCTTCCGAACCCTGCTGGCTCGACCTCCTGCCCGGCGTGCGCGTCCGGGTTCGGCCGGTCACGGTGGCGATGATGCTGGCCGCGCGCGAGGCGGTCAGCAAGGTCATCCGCAGCGACGATCGCGAGGATCTCGATCTGCGGACGAACATCGCCCTTGTCGGCGAGCTGGCCCGGCGCGCGATCATCGAGTGGGAGGGAGTCGGCGATGCCGATGGCGTGCCGGTTCCGGCAACGCCCGAGACCGTCGACCTGCTGATGACCGTCTGGGCCGCCTTCGATGAGTTCGACAGCCGCTATGTCATTCCGGCGCTGAAGCGGGACGCGGAAAAAAATGCATCCTCGAGCTCGCCTCCTGGCACTTCGGCGGGGGAGACGAATACTGCGCTGCCTGTGGTGTAACCTGTGCCGAGTGCCCTTACACGCTGCACGCCCCGGAAACCGATGAGGGCATCGTGGCTTGGTCGGTGATCCAGCGCTGCGGCGGGCAGATGCGCGTGGGCTTCGGCGGCGTCTATGCTCTCGACTTCGGGGCGATCCTGCTGATGGCCGATGCCATGGGCGCGGCCTTGCCGCTGCTTGCCGACCTGCTGCCTCGGGTCGAGCCGCTGATCGTGAAGGCCTACCGGAAGGAGAGCGGTGATGGCGAATAGCGTCGCGATCCGCCTCGCCGTCGAGGGCGGCGCCGAGGTCAGACGCGCCTCCGACGAGGCCGGCCGGGCGGGCCAGCAGGCGTTCCAGGGCGTCACCGCCGCGGCCGACGCTGCGGGCGCTGCCGCTGACCGCCAGGCCGCTCGGTACCAGCGTCTGGCCGAGGCCGCTCGGCAGGCGGAGGCGCAGGCGCGCGCTCAGGCGAGCGTGAATGCGCTGCTCGGCGTCAGCACGCCCCAGGTTGGCTCCGCGCGCGCCTCCGCCGCGGTGTTCGAGGAGCAGGCCCGGGCCGCCGAAGCGGCACACGCCCGCATTCGGGCCATCAGCGATGGCTGGCGCGATCTCGGCGCGACCGGCCGCGCCACCCTGACCCAGATCGAGGCCGACCGCGCCCGCGCCGAGGCGAATGCGCAGGCCTCCCGGCGGCTGGGCTCTCTCGGGGTGACGCCGCAGGCCGCCAATGAGAACGCGCCGCCTGCGGTCGGACGAGATCCGCAACCTGATGTTCCAGGACGGCGATATCGTCTCATCGGCCGCCTCCGGCATGAGCCCGGCCCTGATTGCGCTTCAGCAGGCCCCGCAGATCGCGCAGACCTTCGCCGGACCGGGTGGGGCGAGCGTGAAGGGTGCGCTGACGCAGGCCGGCGAGGCGGCGGCGGGATTGGCCACCCGGATCGGGCTGCTCGGGGGCGCGGTCGGTGTCACCTCCGTGGCGATCATCGCCGGGGGTGCGGCGCTGCTCTCCTACCAGAACCGGATGCGCGAGGTGGACCGCCTGCTGGCCGGCACTGGCCGGGCCTCGGGCGCGAGTGCGCAGCAGGTGAACGCCGCGGCCGTCGCCATCGCCGCCTCGGGTGAGGTGTCCGTGCGCGAGGCGCGCAGCATCGCGGCGACCCTCGCCGCCACGGGGCGGATCGGGGTCGAGATGTTCGTGGCCCTCGGGCGGTCTGCGAAGGACTTCGCGGCCACCACCGGCCAGGAGGTTGCGGACGCCACGCAGGAGCTGGCGCAGGCCTTTGCCGATCCGGCCAAAGGGGCTCAGACCCTCAACGAGAAGCTCGGCCTCCTGAACGCCCGCACCGAGGCGACCGTCCGCAACCTTGCGGAGCAGGGTGACCGCCTCGGCGCACAGCGCATGCTGTTCGAGGCCTACAGCGCCAGCCTGTCGCGCGCGGCGGATCTCACCTCGCATCTGGGCGACGCCACCAGCGCCTTCGGGCGCGTCGCGTCGAACCTCGCCTACGGCACGCGCCGGCTCGGCACGATCTACGGACACCTTGCTCGCCTGCTCGCCCAAGCAGGATCCGGCGGTTGTGACCATCCGCAACAACACGGGCGCGCCGGTCGCGGTCCGGTCGGCGGGGTACGGCCACGAGATCATCATAGGCGATCGCTCCGATGCGTGACGTCTCGGTCCTCGCCCTCGACAGTCTGTTCGATGTCGCCCGCCGGCACGAGCTGACGGTGGCGCCGGGCAGCAGCGTCGCGGAGATCGTCGCCGCGGCCTACCCGGGCCTCACGGATGGGATGCAGCGCCTGCTGCGCGTCACCATCGGCGACGAGGAGGTGCTGCCGGCCATCTGGCACCGGGTCCGCCCGAAGCCCGGCACGCAGCTGATCATCCGCCCTGTCCCGCAGGGCGACATCATGCGCAACGTGCTCACCATCGCGGTGACGGTCGGCGCGCTCGCCCTCGGGCAGTTCTACGGCCCCATGCTCGCCGGCTCGCTGCTGGGTCTGCCGGGCGCTGCGACCGGCACGCTGGCATCGCTCGCGTCGGCGGTCATCACCGGCACCACGCTGCTGGCCGGCACGCTCCTGATCAACGCACTCGTCCCGCCGCGCTCGGACGCCAAGGACAAGCCGACCTACAGCATCCAGGGGCTGCAGAACCAGCTGACGCCGGATGGCGTCGTGCCGCTCGTCCTCGGCAAGATCCGCTCCGCGCCGCCCTATGCCGCCACGCCTTACACGCAGGCGGTGGGCGACGAGCGCTATGTCGTGGCCTCGTTCCTGTGCGGCTACGGCCCGCTGGCTATGCGCAACTGGCGTATCGGCGAGACGCCGATCGAGCGGTTCACGGACGTGACCCTGGAGACCCGCCAGGGCTACGCCGCCGACGAGCGCCTGACCCTCTACCCGCAGCAGGTGATCGAGGAGGCGCTGTCGGTCGAGCTGAAGTCGGCCGCTGCGCCCACCGGTGGCCCGCAGATCCGCACCACTGCTTCGGACTGCACCGGCTGCGAGATCGACATCAGCGCGCCGTCCGGCGTCTTCGCCGTGAACAAGGACGGCGGCTACCAGACCTTCACGGTCTCCATCAACGTGCAGTACGCCAAGAGCGGCACGGACGATTGGGTCGCGGCGCCGCCGATCGTCATCAGTTCGAAGAAGTCGAGCGCCCTGACCCGCACGGTTCCGATCGCATTCCCCGAGCGCGGCCGGTACGACATCGAGCTGACCCGCACCACCCTCGACTGGGACGAGGCGGATCAGAGCAAAAAGGAGATCCAGCGCCACGGCCGCACGGTGTGGTCGGTCCTGCGCTCCTTCCGGCCGGAGTACCCGATCGACTTCGACAAGCCGCTCGCGCTCGCCGCCTGCCGGATCCGTGCCACCGGCCAGCTCAACGGCATGCTCGACGCGCTCAACTGCGACATGGCCTCGATCTGCCCGGATTGGGACGCGGCCTCGCAGACCTGGGTCGTGCGCGAGACCAACAACCCGGCCAGCCTGTTCCGCTACGTGCTCACCGGCCCGGCGATCACCTACCCGTTCACCCTGGACGAGGTCGCGGCCCTGGAGGATTGGCACGCCTTCTGTGCCGCCAAGGGGCTGACCTACAACCGGGTGCATGATTATGAGGCATCCGTCCTCGACGTGCTCGGCGACATCGCCGCGGCCGGCCGGGCGAGCCCGCAGGACAGCGGCACCGCCTGGGGCGTGGTGATCGACCGGGCGCTCGACACGGTCACGGCCCACATCTCGCCGCGCAACTCCTGGGGCTACCAGGGCGAGCGGCCCTACACGATCCTGCCGCACGCCTTCCGGGTGTCCTTCCTGGACGAGACCAACGGCTTCGCCAAGGCCGAGCGGATCATCCCGCTCCCGGGCCATACCGGGCCGATCACGGTCACCGAGAAGATCGACCTCCCGGGCGTAACCAACCCGGATCAGGTGTATCGGGAGGGGCGGCGCCGCGGCTACGAGCTGCAACTGCGCCGCGATACTCACACCGCGAACCAGGACTTCGAGGCGCTGCAGTGCTCGCGCGGCGACCGGGCTCAGCTCTTACACGACGTCCTCGACCGGACGATGGTGGCGGCCCGCGTCCAGGCCGTGACCACGATCGCCGGCCGCACGAACGTCACCCTGGACGAGCCGGTCACGATGGAGGCGGGCCAGACCTACGCCGTGCGCTTCCGGCGCGACGACGGCTCCAGCCTGCTGCGGACAATCCAGACGGCACCCGGTGAGACCAACACGGTTGTCCTGACCGGGGCCGGCACCGATCCGGCTGTTGGCAACCTCGCCTTCTTCGGCCCCAGCTCGCGCGAGTCCTTCGCCTGCACGGTCAAGGGCATCGAGGCGATGCAGGATCTCTCCGCTCGCCTCACCCTCATCGACCACGCTCCCGAGATCGAGGCGCTGGTCGATGCCGAGGTGCCGCCACCGTGGAGTGGCCGGGCGGGCGGCGAGGCGCAGGAGCCGGCCGGCGCGCCGCTGGTGGCGATCATCGACGCCGTGCTGTCCCAGGGCGCCTTGCGGCCGATGCGGCCACGCCGTCGAACCCGACCCCCGTGGTGGTGGTGATCCGCGCCAACCCGCAGGAGACCTTGCCCATCGCCTCGTTCGAGGTACGCCACCGCAAGATCGGGACGCCGACATGGCTCTTCGCGCCCGGAGCCGCGGCGGCTGGCGCCGTCGTGCTGCCGGGCTATCAGCGCGGTGACGAGCTCGAGCTGCAGGGCCGGGCGGTGTCCACGCTCGGCACGCCGGGCGACTGGAGTGCGTCGCTCACCCATGTGGTCGCCGCGACTGATCCGGATGCCCCGTCGCCGCCGCAGAACCTCTCCGCGACGTCGCCTTCCGCCGGCACGATCCGCGTGCAGGTCACCAGCGGCCCGAGCCCCCAGACTGCTGCCACGCAGATCTACATTGCTTCGGGCGCCTCCGCCCTGTTCGCAAGCGCCACGAAGCAGGGCGACCCGATCGCCAGCGGTCTGAACACACCGCTCCCCGTCTTCGAGATCACGGACCTGAGCCCCGGCCCGTACCGCATCTGGGCGACCGCCCTCGACAGCCTTGAGAACCCCATCGAGAGCGTCCCGGTCGGCCCCTTCGACATCACGGTGGCTTGACCGGTCAATCCTTCCATCCCCATCGACATGCAGGACGCCCTCCGGGTGCCCTCTCCAACCCTGGGACGCTTCCGCATGGCTGATGCCGGCATTCGCACGACCAAATCTGCCTCTGGACGACGGGAATGCCGCCTCCGAGATACTCGTTCACACCCAGATCACCGGTCAGCCGGGGCTGTCCGGGCTGCGGCGTCAGACGCTGGAGATCCTCGCCCAGCGCCTTAGCGGTCTCGCCGGCCTCGACCCCAGCATCGCCGCCGAGCTCTTCCGGCGGGTCACTGCCTTGGATGCCGAGATCGATGCCTTTCAGGCGTCCCTTGATCCGATCGCCGACATGTTCAAGGTTGACCCCGCTGGCGCTCTCGACATCGTGGACGAGAACGGTGTCCCGATCGCCCGCTTCAGCGAATATGGGCTACAGCTCAATGACGTCCTGAGCGGCCCGGCCGTCGAAACGGATCGCCTGCACGTCGAGAACGCTCTGGAGATCACAGAGCTGAACGCCTCGGGGTTCAGCCAGGGCGATACCGTCTTCACGGACGAGGCTGGCTTCGTGCTGTTCGTGATCCCGGGCAGCGGCGGCGCCGATACCGGCACCGGGGCAGGTGACGGTGACTTCCGCGCGGAGGAGATCGGGGCCGAGAATGCCCGCGCGCTCGGCATCGCCGCCCTGACCCGATCTCAGGTCAACGGCTATACGGCCTCCCTGTCTTTTGGGCTCAACCACCTGTTCGTCGACGGGCAGTCCCTTGGTCAGGGCTGGGAGGGTTGGCCGGTCAAGACGACGGCCGGGCGATCCGACGTCCTGATGATCGGGCAGTCGGTGCGCCCCGGTGGGGCCTATGACGATTCCAATCCAAGTCCTGTCGGCGATGCCGTGCTGCGCCCCGCTGTAGCCACGGCCTAAAACAACGACACAGGGGCAATCCTGTCTGCCGCGCAGCAAGCCGCTCTTTCTCCCGGCGTCGGCACGCTCGGAGAGGAGCCGGGCTTGGCCGCGTGCTTGTTCGCCCGCGATCTGCAACTGCAGCACTTCGCGCTCGCCAGCATGGATGATCGCAAGCTGGTGATCTCGAACTGCGCGGTCGGCGGCCGGACGATCGAGCAGCTTTCGAAGGGGGTCAGCCCGGAGCTGTTCAATCGCTTGCGCGTCATGTCCGCCGCTGGAAAAGCGGCCGCCCAAGCCGCCAATCTCACATATGGAATACCTGCGGTTCTATGGCTTCAAGGTGAATACAATTATGTCCCTGATTTCGGCGGCTCAATCAGCAAATCATCGTATAAGGCGAAACTCGCCCAGCTCATTTCGGATATAAAATCCGAACTTGTGCCGAACCAGAGCAAGCCGCCGGCACTCATCATGTACCAAACCGGAGGGCAGTATACCAGCGACGCCGCAGACCTGTCGATCGGTGACGCGCAGTGGGAACTATCGCAAGAAATGGCTGGGGTTTTTATCGCAACCCCGAGCTATCCCTTCACGGACAAGGGCGGTCATCTCACCCCGAACGGCTATCGGTGGATGGCCCTGTATTTCAGGAAGGTCCTGCACGAGGTGCTGACCCTCCGGAGGATCCTGGCGGCCGTTGAGCCCTCTGTCCATCGTGGCCAGGGGACGCACCATCCTCGCCAGCTTCCACGTCCCTGCGCCGCCTCTGCAGTTCCGAGCTTTCTGGGCGGGGACGACGCCTGTCGATCTCTCGACCAAGGGGTTCACTGTCATCGATAGCCTTGGCGTCGTTCCGATCAACAGCGTTGAGATCGCTGGAGACGCTGTCGTCAAGTTCACCTTGGGACGCTCACTGAGCGGCGTCGCGAACCTCTATTACGGTCGACAGGCGGAGGCATTCGGCGGGGGGAACCTCTGTGATAGCGACCCTCTGCAAGCGCCATTCAATTAGGAGTATGCGGCCGGTTCCGGAGATTATGCTGCGGATAACATAGCCTCACTTGTCGGCAAGCCCTATTCGCTCGCGAATTGGTGCATCGCCTTCAAGCAACCTGTCGCTCAAGTCTGACGGATCTGTCATGCCCCGCATCACCATCAGAGGCGCCGACGCCTCCGCCAGTGCCTCCCGCTACATTGCGCCCGTGCCGGACGGCCTGGAGTACCTGAATTTCTTTGGCTTCTCGTCTACGGCGGCGGGGAGGAACCTTGCGCCTGGCAAGCCAGGCGGGACGGTGATTGGGGCGCCGGAATTCACGGCCAGCCTCATGCGGATGAACGCGAACAATTACGTGAGGACGCAAGTCTCCGATAGCGACGCCGTCACATTGATGGTTGTTGCTGGACAGGACAGGCTTGCAAGTGGCGTCTACGGCTGCCGTGACCGAGAAGTACCAGCGCAATCTGGAGGCGCTGGTCGAGAAACTCGCCGTCACGGTCGAACGGAACACCGGCACGAACGCCGCCGTTACCGCAGCGCTGAAAAGCCGGACCGGCATCTTCGAACGGCTGCATGAGGCGGTCGAGCAGGCCAAGGTGGAAACGCGCAGCCTGATCACCGACCTGAAGCAGCACGGGGTCACCAACGACCAGTGGACCCGTGACAAGCTCGACGCGGCGGTTGGTCGAATCGAGACCATCCTTCAGCGCATTGAAGACCTCCGGCGGGAGGTGGGCCGGTGAACCCGTTCCGCTGGCTCTGGCCGCAGCAGGATGAGCCCCGGATCGAGCCGTCATGGGGCGTCCGCCTGCGGCTGGCTCGGGCCGAGCACCGGCATCGGCGGTTGAGCTGCGATCTCATCCGGGTGGCTCTGGACGAGTTCGACCGCACGGCCGCCGAGATGGGCCATCCGGTCGCGTTGAATCCAGAATGGTTGCAGCGGGTGCTCGCCGAGCTGACGCACCGCTATCTAGAGGCGCACGGACAGTCAATTCTTGATGATCGAAGAGATAAATCGATGACCTTGCGCTCCATTCAGCGCCAACCGTAGGCGTCAATCAACAGCGAATGTCGAAACTGAGTGCTCGAGCTGGATCGCGTGCGTGTTAAGCTTCAGCTCTGAACCGGAGCCGCGGCACCGTCATGCGATTCGCATTCATCGCACTCGTCTTTGCACTCGTGACCGCGACGGCCTCGCATGCAGCTGATGATCCGATCCTCTTGGCCGCAACCGACCTCACCGGAGAAATCATGTTCCGGGAGTCCGGGGCTCCCGGCATGGTCCTGGTGGTCGTGCGTGGCGACCAAGTGCTGATCCGCGGCTATGGCGAGACTGAGAAGGGCAAAGGAAACAAGCCGGACGGCGCGAGCCTCGTGCGGCTGAACTCCATCACGAAGGTGTTCACAGCAGAGGTTCTGGTATCGCTCGCGTCTGAAAGAAAGCTCGCCCTGACCGACCCCTTGCAGATTTTCGCCGCCGACGCGCGATTGCCAGACTTCAACGCCCGCCCCATCACATTGCTCGATCTGGCCACCCATTCGGCGGCGCTGCCGCGAGAGATGGGCGACGCGCCCGACGGCGTAAACCCTCGGGCTTGGCCGACATACGACGATCGCTGGACGTGGCTTCCCAGCTATCGACTGCCGTGGGAACCCGGTACCATCGCCTCCTACTCCAATGTCGGGTTCGACCTCTTGGCCGATGCCATCGGGAAAGCCGGCGGCCGCTCCTATCCCGATTTGCTGCGCAGCCACGTCACGGGGCAACTCGGCATGACGGATACCGGGTTCGCACCAACGCCCGAGCAATGCGCGCGGCTGATGATCGGCTCGGGTCTTGGAGGCCCTGCAACCTGCGTCGACACGCACGCGACGGACGGAAGCGGCGGCTTGTACAGCACGGGAAATGACATGGCGCGCTGGTTGCGCCACAACCTCGACAGCGCGAACCCAGTGCTGGCCCTCAGCCAGGCTGTCTACCGCCCACGCCAGTCGATGCCGGCCGCGATCGGCTTTGACGATGCCGCGCCGATGGCGGGTCTCGGGCTCGGCTGGGTCGCGGTGGCGGCACGAGGCATCGAGCCGATGCTCTTGATCAAGAGCGGTGGCGGTGCAGGATTTATGAGCTACGTCGCCTTCGCCCCCGGCCGCGACGTCGGCGTGTTCGTCGTCGTGAACCGCGTCGATTTTGCCATGTTCTCCTCCCTGACGGATGCTGCCAACAAGCTGATCGCAAACCTCGTGACGCGCTGATTCCGAGGTGGAGAGATTGCTAGAGGAAGGGTGAAATGCGCTTCTCGTAGTCCCTGAATTTCCATGACTGACAGTATTGTATCGAGCAATTTACAGGCGTGTCGCACAAGTTGGTGAAGCGCAGAGATGCGCCAGCCCCGGTCATTGCAGGAAGATGTAGGGGGCCCTCGTTCCACCGTAGCGGCCCCTTCATAGCCAAGCTGGTTTGGCTTCGACCCTGATGCGCCCTGCGCAGAACCAGCAAGCCCGCACGACGTCGCCGCAGCGGACTGTTTCGTTGCCAGGGACATTGTGCCCTCCTGCATCTGATCCGGGGGCGTTCTGAGCCCGGCTGCCCTCCCGCAGCCGGGCTTTTTTCGTCTCAGCCCTCCTGATCCGGCCACCGCACGTCCCGCCTCATGATCAGCGGCTTGCCCGCCTCAGCCGACCACTCGCAGGCCAAGACCCATCGCTCGCGCACGGCAGCGACGGCCTGCCCCTTTGTCTCCGCGGTTCCTGATTTCTCGAAACCAAGAGCGGACGGCGACTGCTTGAGGAGGATGCTCCAGGCCCATTGAGGCGCCCAGGTCGGCACGCTGATGGTCTTGTAGACCCGGGCGAACAGGTGGCCGTCGACAGACGCAACGAAATCGTGGCAGTCCTCAGGCCATGTGGGCCGCCACGTGAGAGGGTGCGCATGGTGAACCCGCATCTCGGCGGCGGATGCGATGCGCTCCACGTGCTTGATGGAGGGCACGCCGGCCTTGTCGGTTTGCCCGGCGTGCTGGACCCGAGCGAAGGCTTTGGCGTCTGCGCTGGTCATCATGGCTCAGTCACCCTCGCCAGCAGGATCGCGGTCCTCACCGCCTCCAGGCGATCTAACGCCCGAACGCCCGACGAGGATGCCCCGATAGCGCACCGGCTGCCGCTTCGCCGGAGGTCTCCGCAGTCCCGCCCCGGGCTACCTCGGCGCCAGGCCGGCCAGCGGTTCTGTGACAAATCCACTTTGCAGACTGGAGTGACCTTTCAACCCGGTTGCAACAGGTCGGTCTCACGCGCGAGGGCTGATGCAGCTTCACGGCGGGCGCAGAGGAGCCGGTCGAGAAGGGCATGAGGACCTGCGTGCGGTTTCCGCTCCCGCTCTGAGGTCCCGCAGCCCTTGTCGCTCGTGCTGCCGGGGCTCGCCGAAGGATGAAATTGTACAAATCGTCTGTTAAGACCAGCCAGGTTCGCGTCTTTACAGGGTCACAAGCTGCCGTTCCCTCAGCCCGCCCGTAGCAGAAACACCAGGATAAACCGGGCACCCGGCTCGGCAGCCCCGGCGGTCAGTTCGCCCCCGAGCTGTGCGGCGAGCCTGGTGATCACCCTCATGCCCAGGCTCTCGCGGCTCTTGGCCAAGTCGAACCCGGGCGGTAGGCCGCGCCCTGCGTCCGACACCTCCAGCCGGTAGCGGCCGTCCGGGAGGTTCGTCCCTAGCACCCGCACCTCGCCCTCCTCGCCTGCGGGATAGGCGTACTTGTAGGCGTTGGTCAGCAGCTCGTTGACAAACAGGCCGAGCGGGACGGCCAGATCCGCGCTCACGATCGCCGGTTCTGCGTGGCAGACGGTCGAGTGCCTGGGCGCGGTCGTCCCAACCGCCGAGCAGAGATCGCAGAGGAAGGGCCTCAGATCGATGTCACGTGTCCCGGCACCGCGCCAGAGCTGGTCGTGCACGCGAGCAACGGCATGCACCCGCTGCGACGCCTCCTCCAGAGCGCGGCGCGCCGCGCCTCCGAGTGGCCGGGCTTGCAGGGTGAGCAGGCCGGAGATGAGAGCGAGGCTGTTCTTCACCCGGTGACTGACCTCCAGCAACAGAGTGCGCTGAAGCTCGGACGCCTCACGCTGGTCCGTGATGTCAGTGCAGACGCCGATCCCCTTTTCAACCCGCCCCGCCCGGTCGCGGAGCGCCGAGATGCGGAGCATGAACCAGCGCCAGACTCCCTCGGCCCTGCGTATCCGGCATTCCATCTCAAAGGGCCGGTTGCTGCCCACGGTCTCCTGCCATGTCGCGGCTGCCCGGTCGCGGTCGTCGGGATGGAACACCTGCCGCCAGCCGTCGCCGAGCAGCGCTTCGGTCGGCAGGCCCGTGTAGGCGCCGTACTGCTCGTTGACATAGGTGTTCCACCCCGCGGGGTCAGTCTCGAAGACCAGTCCTGGGATCGCGTCGGCCACCGCTCGAACACGAGCCTCACCGGCCCGGGCCTCCGCCGCCGCCTGCCGTTCCAGCATCTCGGCGGTGACGTCCTCGACCTGGTGAATGATATGGCGGACCTCGCCGTCAGGGCCGAACACCGGACTGTTCAGAGGCGACCACCAGCGGACCTCGAACTCGCCGCTGGGGCGACGGATGTCGTACTGCTGTACCGGCATGCGGTCGGACGCCCGGTTCTTCAGGACCCGCTCAAGCGAGGCGCGCAGGTTGCGCGCGCCGGTTGCACCCGGGTCGGCCGGGTTGTCAGGAAACGCCTCGAACAATCCCTTACCCACCAGCTCCTGCCGTTGGGTCATTGTGGCCTCAAGGTAGGATTCGGAGGCTTCCTCGATGGTGAAGTCCGGCGCAAGGACCAGATGGGCGGTCCGCTGCGCCTCGTAAAGCTGCCGGTAGCGCTGCCGGGCCGCGTCGAGACCGTCGATCCGGCCGGCGGCCCACATCACCCCGGCCCCGAGAAGCACGGCCGTCACCGCGCAGACGGCGATCAGACGCAAGTCCGGCGGGACGTAGCCTGCGCGCGTGGCGATCATGGCCGCGGCCCCGATGCCGATCGGCACGATGACCGCAAGCGGTAGCAGGACGCGCGAGAGGCTGCCGCCGAGAGTGCCCAGCGTCAGGCGTCGTGGCCAGCCCCTGAGCGGCTCGGCGGCCAGCGCTCCTCCCGACAACACCACCAGCACGACAGCGGTGGGCAGGGAGAGCGCCGAGAACCCTGCCACTTCAAGGATCGATGCGTCGAAGAGATAAGCCAGCAGGGCCACGCTTGCGAGCACGAGGGCCACCGTTGCCGCCGCCACCGCCGGGAGCGCCATCCGGCGCCGCGCCTTCGCGGCGGTCGCGAACGCCATGAGGAGGAAGCATAGGGCCGTCACCTCAGCCATGCGACCGGGATGCGGATAAGGCCCCGGCTGGTTCGCCAGCCGATCGGAGAACAACCATCGGTCCAGGCCCAGGTCCAGCCCGGCATACGCGGCAAGGTTCAGCAGGGAGACCACGACGACTGCCGACGCCAGACCGACCGCAGCCCTGCGCCCGTCGGCATGTTTGACGCCCTGGAACAGCAAGGCACCCCCACAGAAGGCCATCGCCAGGGCCGTCATTGGCTGCGCCGCGGGAAAGCCAGGGACCACGGATTGCAGCGCCGTGATCTCTGCCCCCCATCCCAACAGAACGAGCAGACCGGCAAGGATGGCGAGGACGCCACAAGCTTGCGAGAAAAGGCGCAGGTTCATCGGGGGGCGGTTCTCCCCACAGTCACGGCCGGAACAATTCCGTTGGGGGGAAGTTCCTGGCAGCGTCGGCTGAGTCCGTGCCTGTTACGACGGCAACGCACCCGAGCCGTAGATCGGTTCAACTGCACTGGCGTCGAGTTGCTCTGCGGTTAACCCGAACCGAAGGCACCGCACGATGGCCGACCCGGCTCCGGCTCCACCCCCGCCAGCCCTACGGCCCGCGGGATCCCCCATCCTGACCGCCGGCGGCATCGTCCTGGCGATCGCAGGACTCTACTTCGGCCGGGATATCTTCGTCCCCTTCGCCTTGGCCATCCTCCTGAGCTTCGCCCTGACGCCACTGGTCAACTGGCTCAGGCGATGGCGGCTGCCGCGGATTGCAGCGGTTCTCGTCGCCGTGACCCTTGCCTTCATCCTGATCGCGGGCATCGCCTTTGTGGTCGGGCGCCAGCTCGTTCAGCTTGCCAACAACCTCCCGAGCTATCAAACCACCATCACCGACAAGATCCGCTCGTTGCAGGCCTCCGCTCCCGGCGGGGGAATCGTGGACAAGGTCACGACCACCATCAAGGACGTCGGCAAGGAGATCTCGGGCGAGCAGCCCGCCGACAACGCTCCGGCGCAGACACCCGGGTCCAGGCTCGGCAGCGGCACCGCGCAGGAGCCGGTCACCGTGAGGCTCGAAGCGCCGCGGGCCAAGCCACTTGAGATCATCCAAACCGTCGTCGGTCCGCTGCTGGCGCCGCTCGCCACAGCAGGCTTGGTCGTCATCTTCGTGATCTTCGTGCTGCTCGAGCGGGAGGACCTGCGCGACCGCTTCATCAAGCTGGCGGGAGCAGGCGACCTCCAGAAGAGCACTCAGGCCATCAACGATGCCGCCGCCCGGGTCAGCCGCTATCTGCTGATGCAGCTCGTGGTGAACCTGACCTACGGCATCCCGATCGGCATTGCCCTCTACTTCATTGGCGTGCCGAATGCCCTGCTGTGGGGCCTGCTGGCAGCGGTGCTGCGGTTCATCCCCTATCTCGGCCCCTTCCTGGCCGCCCTCTTCCCGATTGCCCTTGCGGTTGCGGTCGATCCCGGCTGGACGATGCTGTTCTGGGTGGTAGGGGTGTTCCTGGCAGCGGAGCTCATCAGCAACAACGTCATCGAGCCATGGCTCTATGGTTCCAGCACCGGGCTGTCGTCACTGGCCATCATCATGGCGGCGATCTTCTGGACCAGCCTGTGGGGGCCGGTCGGGTTGTTCCTCGCGACGCCTCTGACGGTGTGCCTCGTGGTCATCGGCCGCTACGTGCCGCAGCTCGAATTCCTCGGCGTTCTCCTCGGCAGCGATCCGGTGCTCGCACCGGAGGAGCGGCTCTACCAGCGCCTGCTGGCCGGCAATCTGGAGGAGGCAGTGGAGATGGCCGAGGACTACGTCGACGAGCACTCCTCGCGCGAGTTCAACGACAACGTGGCCATCCCCGCCCTCCGCTTGGCCGAGAACGACCGCCAGCGCAGCACCACCGACACCAACTACCGGCGGCTCGTCGCCGACACCGCGATCTGCGTCGTGCGCGAGATCGAGGACCATGTCCGGGAGAAAGCCTCCGCCGACGAGCCTGGCGAAGATCGCTTGCCGTCTGCCGCAGCGGAGCGGCCGCCGTCCGTCCTCTGCCTGGCGGGGCGCACCGAGCTCGACCGCGCGGCGGCCGAGATGATGGCGCAGGTGCTCGAGGAGCGGGGCATCGGCGCCCGGGTTCTGCCGCCGATCGCCGTCAGCCAGGGGGCCCTGGGACAGCTCGACCTCCAGGGCGTGGACGTGGTGTGCCTGTCCTACCTGCATCCGCAGCCGCAGGTCTATGCCCGGTACATCTGCCGTCGTCTCCGCCGCCGGGCGCCTCATGTGAAGCTCGTCGTCTGCTGCTGGAACCTGGCGCCCGGGACGGGGCAGGCAGATGACCTCAAAAAGCAGGTGGCGGCCGATGCGGTCTTCGTCTCGCTCGAGGCTTGTGTCGACCAGGTGAATGCGTGGGTCTGCCGCCCGGCACCGCCCGGCGAAACGCCCCCGGTCCTTCCCGACTCCGAGCAGGCGCAGCTTGCGGCGCTGCACGACCTTGGCTTGGCCTCCGCGAAGGGCCGTCAGTTTGATGAGGTGTCCAGGACGGTTGCGCAGGCGTTCGACACCCCGATCGCCCTCGTGTCCTTCGTGGACGAGGTGCATCGGCCCCAGCCGGATGCGGCAAGCCTGAACCTGGAAACCCAGGTCACCGAGCAGACTCCTCGTGAGGAAACGCTCGACGCCCACGTGATCGCGGCGAACGAGGTGCTGGTCTCCGAGGATGTGACCGAGGATCCCCGCTTCGCGGACGATCCGCTCGTGCTGGAGAAGGGCATCCGTTTCTACGCCGGGGCTCCGCTGCGGACCTCGGCGGGATTGGTGATCGGCACCCTTTGCGTCATCGACACCCGGCCCCGCGAGTTCCCGGAGCCAGACCGCCGGCGCCTCCAGGATATGGCCGATGAATTGATGAGCCGGATCGAGCGTCGCTCTGCGGAAGACTCGGGCAAGGCCCAAGCCGACCTCGTCACGGTCGCTGCCAGGACGTGAGGCAGCCCTCTGATGCGGCCCACATGACAGACACACCGCGCCGCCGAGGAATAGGTCTGAACCAGGTTGCCGGACGGATTAAGACCGGACTTGCGGAAGACGTGCACTGCTCACCAGGTTCGTCAAACTCCAAACTTCCTACAAGGCGTAAGGTCCGGATCAGGTCAGCCCCGGTCATTGCGGGCGAAGGCGTAGAGGGCTGCTGTCCGCCCATCGCTGCCCTTCCATAGCCAAGCTGGTTGGGTTTCGAGCCTGATCCACCCCGCGACTGGAGCCAGCAAGCCCACCCGGCCCCGCCGCGGCGGGCTTAGTCGTTCCCGTGCAGGCGCGGCGCGGGCCTCGCCAGCAGGATCGCGGTTCGCACCGCCTCCAGGCGATCTAGCGCCCAAACGCCGGACGAGGATGCCCTGGTAGACCAGCGGCGGTCATGCGCGCCTTGGTCGGTCTACCGCCTACTCGTGTTCGCTGAGCTTGAATGTAGCCTTGCCGGTGTCGAGCAGTTCGTTCGTCTGCTCCCGCTTGGGTGACACGTCATCGTCGTGGCCGATCAGGTGCAGCATCGCCACGCGCGCTTCGATTGCGGCCGCCTCAGCATCAAACTCAGCGGCCATTGCGTTGAGCGTGATCACGATCGGATCGTGCTGATTGCACATGGCGCGGGCCAAGCACCGGCACTGCTCTGCCTTTTCTCGGAAAAAAGCCACGCTTTGCATCGCACTTCACTGGACGAAAGGCGAAGACTGACGCATTCTCTCGTGAGAACCTATCGCGAATTGAACAATCCGCCACACAAAATCATACGAAGAGGCGCGGCATAAGCCTTAGGAGCCATATCACCATACCAGATGTTGCCGGTGCGATCGGTGCGGCTACCCTCGTTGTGGCAGCACAGCCGCGCTTCGGGCGCTCGTGGAACGCCAAGGCCGGCCGGGAGCGGTTCAAGGTGGTGTGAATGGGGGCCTGAGGGCTGCTGGAGCGGTCCGGCACTGTCACGGCTTGCCCCCCCGCGAATGGATCTCCACTTCAACGCCGACCGGGCTTCCCCGCCCGAGCCGGCGTCTTTTTGCACTCTCAGGGCAGTCTAAACCATGCCCCTTCCGGATTGGATTTTTCGCGTCGCGTACTACTACGGCTACCGTGCAGCCAGAATAGTTTGGAAATTTACTAAACCTCATCATTTGGGCGCAGTTGTGGCGCTTTGGTACAATGAGCAGGTTCTTCTTGTGCGGACGTCCTACCGTGGAACCTGGGATCTGCCTGGAGGAGGTGTTGAGGCACACGAAATTCCAGCTCAAGCAGCAATTCGCGAGATCTCAGAGGAGCTAGGCTTCAAAATTTTACCTGAACAAATACACCTGGCCCTGATTGTGGATCACTTCTGGGAGAACCGGCATGACAAGGTGCACATTTTTGAAACACATCTCTCAAATGTTCCGACTATTAAAATTGATAAGCGAGAAATAGTCGAGACGCGCTTTTTTAGCGCCGTTGAAGCTATGGCTTTAACTTTGCAGGCGGATCTTCGGAATTACTTTCGCACGAAGGCGCAGATTTAAAAGGTGGTATATCGCATTAATCTGAATTTCGCGATATGGGTTTAGGTCTAAGCGAGGCGGAGCCAGCCTCACCATCCTGCAGCTTATGCGAATGATGTGCTCGCGCTGGAGTGTCGCCCGCTCATCCGCTGCGCAGCTCTTAGCCTTCATCCGGCCACGGCACATCCCGTCCGACCACCTTGCAGTGCGCCGGCAGCGAATGTTGGCCACCAGCTTTCTCCTTAGGGCGTCGTCGCTCAGCTTTTAGCTCGTCGCCTTCAACTTCCTGGGTGAGTGCCATCCGCGACCGCCTAGGCTACGAAGCCGGCTCGGTTTGATTCGCGGGGCACAGGATGACCGGGACCTCATACTCCTTCGTGCCGTCGCCTGTGATGGTCGCTCCGCCTCCCGCTCTGCTGGTCAATGACGAGGTGCAGCGGGTGCTGCTCCGCTTCACCGGTCTGAGCACGCGTGCACAGGAGCAGGGTGATCCCGAGATGAGCGCCTGGATCGATCGGGTGGGCCTGCTGGCCGTCGCTGCGCGGCTCCGGGCTCAGGGCGGGGCGGATCCGATCCGGTAGCGCAGGTTTGGGCGCCGCGCCGGCGTGGTTGCCTGACGCCGGTCTGAACAAGCCCATCTCAGCCCGCCCGGCCCCGCCGCGGCGGGCTTTTTCGTTTCCGGCATTAAGCCTGGATCTGACCGCACCCGTAAGTTCTACTTGCACACTCTAGGTTGGGCTGGTGGCGCTCGTATTTCCTAAACCTCTAGATTTCTAAATATCTAACTTTAGAATACCAGCATCTTCTAAGGTCATAATTGTACAACCAGCATGATCGCTCATCGGCGATTCAGCCCAAGCCGGACGTGCGGACAGTCCCGGGGGCCTGCAAGGCGCGACTAACCGACTGATACACAAGGATAATTCGGTTCCGACAGACCAGCGGATCCAGCATTATTTCTCCAATCTTGCTTGCATCCGATGTATAGACACCACCATATACTGTGCTAACATTATGTCAGAGGCCCAACAGCAGGTGGTGTAGAGCCGACCGAAGGCACCCACTGACGCATCTCCTGCTGCGTCGGCTGGTGCTGAGGTCTGAATCTGCGCCGCTGCCCCCCTGCCCGCTCGGGCCGCGCCATCACCCGTTTGGGTATCTGCACCGAGGTCGCCTGTTATATCGATCGCCGTCTCCCGGCGCGCGTTCGCGCGCCATTTCGACAGCTTCCAGGGCTTCGACTTCCACGGGGGCGAACCGCTATGAGCGCCCCGCACGATCGTCGCGCATTCCTGCGCGGCTTGGTGAGCCTCCCGCTGATCGGGGGCAGCATCACCCTCATCGGCAACCCGACGGGTGTGGCCGAGCCCGCTTCGGACTTCCTCCTCGAGCAGGACAGCACGTGGGTCGAGGGGGAACGCCTTCGGATCGCGGAGGCGCGCCACGACACGCGGGCGATCAGCGATCTCTTTGGCCCAGCCTACGAGTGGCAGCTCCGGGAGTGCGAGGCAGCGCCCGAGGAGGTGCGCGCCCGCGTGGCGACCCGCGCAGCCGTGGCGCTGAGTGCGGTCGGGTGCGACTGGCGTGGAGGCCGGACATGAGCCCCCTCGCCTCTCTCCTGCACCTCTGGCGGAGCTTCGCCTCCCGAACGACCTGGATATGGACCAGGTCGGGCACCGGCTGCGCTGCACGGAATGCGGCCGGGGCGGGATAACCGTCTATCCCGACCACACGGGATGGATCCGGTACCTGCGGGTGACAGGATAGAAGGACCGGGAGCCCTGGTGGGCTCCCATGGTCAAGTAAGGCTTTAAGCTGAGGTAGGGGAAGCGGACCGGGACTAGGGGAAGCGATGGTGTTGCCCGGTCCGCCGGTGGTACGGGCTGTGCCGTGCGTGCGGTGGGACTGGCCCGTGCCACATCCTCCGTATCGCACGGAACGGGTCTTCCCCTCACTCACGTAGGTTGACCGTAGCCGAAGGTGACCATGGCTCGGGGTTGGCCAAATCGGATTTGGCTGGGTCAGACGTACAGACCTTCGGCCTGCATATTCATGAGCAGGCGGCGGGCGACGGAAAGCGCCGCCTGCGCCCGGTGTCGGGTCAACCTTTTGGCGGATTGGCTCTGCAGTAGGGTAGAGAAACGAGACTGGAAATGATGCCGCCCCAAGCCCGTGGCAAGCTATTGCGGTAAGTTCCTAGCCCGACTTCGTCAGCGACGGTCAGTGATCAGTTGCCTCGTTCATCATACGATAAAGCAACCCTCCCGAGATCGGCCTACAGCTGATCCAGAGGGTTAATTCCTCCCCGGAGAGGATCGGATGACCACCCCACATTCAACCGCCCAGGTTGAGCCTGGGCGTGGGACTCTGACGAACACGGGACGCAAGAACCCCAAGAACACAGCTAGGCGGGTAATTGAGAAGGCGGTCTCGCTGATGGCCATCACCGCTCCAGATGGCACGGTCAACATGATCAACCTTATTCACTACGACGCCTACACCGCCATCCCACCAGTCTAGCTCAACAGTAGTACAGACCTTCGACTTAAAGCTTGGCGAGCAGGCGCCTTCCGGCGTGCCGTAGTGCGCCGTGATCTTCTGCTGGTGCCAGTCGCGCAGCTCGCGCAGGGCCGTGAAGTAGCCGGCGGTCTCTTCGCGGGTCAGGTGATGCGGCTCGGTGCGCTCGCTCGAGAGGACGAGCGGCATGATCGAAGTTTGGCGGCCTGCTTCACGGGGCTTGACGACCCACGCGAGATCAGTCGCTGCCGATCATGAGTGAGCCCTATCACACCAACCCGAGCCCGCCCGGCCCCGCCGCGGCGGGCGTCGTCGTTATAGGGCGTGTCTGCAAAGGGTGCGCAGCGAGGGTCGGCGCACCCATCTGGAGGGCGTGCTGCAAATAGGAGAGCAAGATGGCCGCGTATCTCATCGCTCAGCACAAGATTACGGACCGTGCGGTTTTCGAGGAGTTCCGCAGCAAAGCCATCCCGCTCATCGAGAGCCGGGGTGGCCGATTTATCGTGCGATCGGAAAAGGTTGAAGTGCGCGAGGGCGACTGGGCGCCGGATATGGTTGTGGTGATCGAGTTCCCCGACCGGGAGAAGCTCAGACTGGCTCTCGACTCTCCCGAGTTCCAGAAGCTTCGTGAGCTGCGGCGCAAGAGCGGGAGCGGTGTGGTGCTTGTTGTTGAGGGTGAGTGAGGCGTCCCCAAGCCCAAGCTAACCTGCGTGGAGAAGGTGAGCTTCCCTGCGAGACTAGGGCGTCTCTGCACAGGGATTCAAGGGTAGGACTTTACAGAGACGCCCTGGTACTACAGGCGGGTTTGCCGAAACTCCCTTCGGGAGCCAGTCCTACCGGTCGCGCTCCGCCATCGGATCCCGAAGGGCACGGAAGCTTCGCTGTACGACCTCCGGCTGTAGTACTAGCCCTCGTCGGCCGGGCGGGCCGCTCGTGCGGACCGCCTGCGATAAGTCTTCGGCGGTGGCGCCGCGACATGGCTCGGCCCAGGGTCTCCAGCCACGCGGCCAATCCGGTCGGAAGCGGCACCTCGCCGCTGGCCCAGCGCTGCACCAGCCGGTCAATCGCTCTCCAGCGCCTCGGCCAAGCCCCGCTGCGACCAACGGACCAGGGCAAGGCATTCGCGGAAGCGATCGGGCGTCGTGGCCCTGTCCCTCAATCCAGCCGGGGATCATCCCTCAGCCATGCCCGCAGGGTGCGGACCCTCCGGGAAGCCGTCAAGGATCACCCCGTCACCAGCCCGCCCAGCCTGACCTAAGCGGTCCGACCACGCCCCTCTGCGGACGCTGAGCCGACGGCCGCTTCGCGCCGATTTCGTTGAAAAACTCGCGGGCGATCTGGATCGAGCACCGATCGGCTGAGCGAGCCGATCCAACATGAGGGGGATCCCGGCCGATCAGGCCGGGCTCAGCTGCTGTAGCGGGATCAGCTGGGCGAGCTTCCTGAGGTTCTGGGCCGCTGCGGCGAGGTGGAACTCGTCCCGGGCCCCGTTCGGACCCCGCAGCCGCAGCCGATCCAGCTTCAGGATTCGCTTGAGGTGGGCGAACAACATCTCGACCTTCTTGCGCTCGCGCCGCGAGGTGCGGCCCTCCTCCGAGGCGCAGATGTCGCGCGCCATCTGCCGGGCGCCTTCGTGGATCGAGCGCGGGATCTTGCGGGCGGGTGTGGTGGGGCAGCATCGTGGCTTCAGCGCGCAGGCGTCGCAGTCGCGCTTGCTGGCCCGGTAGCGCATCATGCCATCGTCGTCGACGAGCGGGAACGGCGTCCGATAGACCTTCTGGCGTGGCCGCAATGGGTGGCCGGCCGGGCAGGTGTAGGCATCGGCTGCAGGGTCGTAGGTGAAGGCTGACCGGCTGAAGGTGCCATCGCGGCGCTCGGACTTGTCGAAGACGGGGATGTGCGGCTCGATCCCGCGCTCGTGCACGAGCCAAGCGAGCTGCTCGGCCGACCCGTAGGCACTGTCGGCCGCAAGCCGGGCCGGCCACAGCCCGAAGCGGTCCTGCGCGCGCGCGATCATGGTGCGGGCTGCCCCGACCTCCGCCTGCCGGATGGCGCGGCTGGCCTCGACATCGACGATCACGGCGTGGTCGAGGTCGATCAGGTAGTTGGTGGCGTAGGCGAAGAAGGCATGGCCCTTCAGCGCGCCCGTCCACTGCGCCGCCGGGTCGGAGCGGGAGACGAACTTCGGCTGGACCTCGCTCGCTGCTCCCCAGGCGGCTTCGTCGAGGGTGTCGAGGTACTCGCGCACCGACCGGCGGATCCGGGCGAGATCGTTCCAGTCGACGGCCTCGGAGGCGTCTGCGGAGCGCTGCTTGTTGGCATCGGCCCGGATCAGGCTGGCATCGACCGCGAAGCCCTCGCCACCGACCAGCCCCTCCTCGATGCAGCGCTGCACGGTGGTCTCGAACACCTCGCGCAGCAGGTCGCTGTCACGGAAACGACCGTGTCGGTTCTTGGAGAAGGTCGAGTGGTCGGGCACCGCGCCATCCAACCCGAGCCGGCAGAACCAGCGGTAGGCGAGGTTGAGATGCACCTCCTCGCACAGACGGCGCTCGGAGCGGATGCCGAAGCAGTAGCCGACGAGCAGCATGCGAACCATCAGCTCGGGATCGACCGAAGGCCGACCCGTGGTGCTGTAGAAGGGACGCAGGTGCGCGCGTAGGCCCGACAGGTCGACGAAGCGGTCGATGGCGCGCAGGAGATGGTCGGCGGGTACGTGGGTATCGAGCGAGAACTCGTAAAACAGGGCGCCCTGCTCGACTTGCCGAGGTCCCATCATCTGCTTCGATCTCCGTCTTTCGACAGGAGTGAATCACCCCGCGACTACCGCCGCAACAGCGGAGTTTTTCAACAGAATCCGCCACAAGCCGACTTCGCCTTCGAGCGGAAAAAGGTCCGCTCGTGGTGCAGGAGCGAACCTGGATGCAGCAGGCACCAAGTCAGGTGGCCACAACATTCCCATCGCCGGAGCCCAAACATGTTGACCCGCCGACGTGGCTCAGGTCGGTGTCTGCTCGCAAGCCTCAAGGTTGCCAACCTCGGCATCGTAGCGGGCCTGCGCGGCATCGATCTGCGCCACGTGCCGGAAGGCCCACGCGCCGAGAGCCTGGACCGGCTCGGCGAGGGAGTGCCCCATCTCGGTGAGTTCGTAGTCCACCCGCGGCGGGATCGACGGCGTCACCGTCCGGCTCACGAGCCCGTCCCGCTCAAGGTTGCGCAGCGTCAGCGTCAGCATCCGCTGCGAGATGCCCTCGACCCCACGCTTCAGCTCGCTGAAACGGCGTGACCGCTCACGCAGGAGCATGATGACGAGCACGCTCCACTTGTCGCCGATGCGCGAGAGCACCTGCGAAACCTTCATGCACGCGGGAGAATGGCGCGAGACAGGGGCGGTTACTTCCATGTGACCTCGGTATCATTTTTGTGCCGTCTTGCGGCGTATGGGCAAGCTCATATCATAACCCGGTCACAAGAAGGAACCAGGTTCCGAGATGAAACTTTTGCACATCGACACCAGCATCCTCGGGGCCGGCTCGGTCTCGCGCGAGCTGTCCGCCCTGATCGTCGAGCGGCTCACCCGTGGCACGCAGGCCGAGGTCACCTACAGGGATCTCGCCGCCGAGAACCTGCCGCATCTCACGCCGGCGACCCTGCCGAGCGCCCACCCGCTCTCCGCCATGGCAGGCCCCCTCGACGCGACGGCGCAGGCCGCGCGTGCGGCGAGCGACCGGATGCTGGAGGAGTTCATCGGAGCCGACACGGTGGTGGTCGGCGCCCCGATGTACAACTTCACCATCCCGTCGCAGCTCAAGGCTTGGCTCGACCGTCTCGCGGTGCCCGGCAAGACCTTCCGCTATGGCGCGAATGGGCCGGAGGGCCTAGTGGGCGGCAAGCGCGTGATCGTGGCGGTGACCCGCGGCGGCTTCTACGGCCGGGAGAGCGGTGCCGTCTCGGCCGAGCACGCCGAGAGCTACCTGCGTACGATCCTCGCCTTCATGGGCATCACTGAGCCCGAGTTCGTCCTGGCCGAAGGTCTCGCGGCCGGCGACCACAACAAGGCCCAGGCGCTCACATCCGCCCGCGCCGCCGTCCAGCAACTCGCCGCCTGACCCGAGCCGGCACCTTCTCCTTTCCCTTCAAAGAGTTTTCCCTTGTCCCAGACCCTCGCCACTCCGGCCGCTCCCTCACGCGCCCTCAACATCCTCGCTTGGTCGCTGCAGGTTCTGCTCGCGCTCGTGTTCCTCGCCGCTGGCGGCACCAAGCTCGCCGGTGTCCCGATGATGGTGCAGGTCTACGACCTTATCGGCGTCGGCCAGTGGTTCCGCATCGTCACGGGCCTCGTCGAGGTCGCAGGTGCTGTCGCTCTGCTGGTCCCCGGCTACGCCGTCTTCGCCGCGGTCTGGCTGGGCTGCACCATGGTCGGCGCCGTTCTGGCCCACCTGCTGGTGCTGCCCACCCCCGCCGCCCCGGCCGTCCTGCTGCTCGTCCTCTGCGCGTCGGTGGCTTGGCTGCGCCGTGACCAGCTCTCAACGGTACTGGGCCGCAGCCGCTGAACGGCGGCCCATCGGCATCATGACGCCGGCGCCACCGTGCCGGCCCTCACCGTACGTGTGGCAGGTCCGAGGAACAGGAGACGCCGATGCCGAACCCTGACGCATGGCACCCGACGCGGTGGGCCATCGTGGCGGGTGGGGTCGGCCTGTTCGTGCCGGCCGCCGCGGCGACCGAGCTGCCGCTCCTGCGGGGCGACCGGAAGCAGTTCGTGCAGTTCGAGCCGCAGCCGGCCATGCGTCCCCTGCCGCTTCAGGACCTGCAAGGCAGGCTGCCCTTGGCCTACCTAAACGCGAGGCGCTGCTCCTGTACGTCTGGGCGACCTGGTGCCCGTCCTGCCCCGTCGAGCTGCCGGGGCTGGCCCGGGATCAGGCAAGGATCGCAAGCCTGGGAATCGGTGTCGCCACCGTGAGCATCGACACGCGGCCGGCGGAGGCCGTGACGGCATACCTGCACAAGTACGGGGCCACCGCCCTCCGGGCGTTCCACGACCCGGGCGCGGCGGTGCTCTCGGCGGAGCGGCCGGACGGGACAGCGTCGCCGTTCCAGCGCTGGTCGATGCCGCTCACCTTCGATCGACCGGACGGGCCGTGTGCGCGGCTACATCGCCGGCGGCATTGACTGGCACAAGCCCGAGAGCACCGCCTTCCTGCAGGCCCTGAGCGTGTGAGCTCCGGCCACAGCAGACCCGAACAGCAAGCCGGCTGAGGACCCCCCTCATACGGCCCGACGCGTCCTCCACCCTCGCTCGCGAGAGACAGAGATCCCACCATGGAACTTGGCATCGACAGCTTCGCGGCCACGCTCCCCGACCCGAAGACAGGCCGGACCGTCCCGGCGGCCGAACGGATGGAGCGCCTGCTCGCGGAGGTCGAGGTCGCCGATCGCGTCGGGCTCGACGTGTTCGGCATCGGCGAGCATCACCGCGAGGAGTTCCTCGACGCCGCGCCCGCCGTCATCCTCGCCGCCGCCGCGGCCCGCACCCGCCGCATCCGCCTGACGAGCGCCGTCACGGTGCTCAGCGCGGCCGATCCGGTCCGCGTCTTTCAGGAGTTCGCCACGCTCGACCTGATCGCCAAGGGCCGGGCCGAGATCGTGGTCGGCCGCGGCTCCTTCGGCGAGGCCTACCCGCTCTTCGGCTTCGCGGTCGAGGACTACGCCGACCTCTTTGCGGAGAAGCTCGGCCTGCTCCTGAAGCTTCGCGAGCAGACCCATGTCACCTGGCGCGGCCGCTTCCGCCCACCGCTGAACGGCCAGGGGGTCTATCCGCGTCCGCACCAGGCCAAGCTGCCCGTCTGGGTCGGCGTCGGGGGTACCCCGGCATCGTTCGCGCGCGCGGGCAGCTTGGGCCTGCCGCTGATGGTCGCCATCATCGGCGGGAGCTTTCAACGCTTTCGGCCCCTGGTCGACCTCTACCGGGAAGCCGGCCGCAAGGCGGGCCACGCGCCGGAGATGCTGAAGGTCGGCCTGCACGCCATCGGCTTCGTCGCCGACACCGACCGCGCTGCGGTGGAGGCGTTCTATCCGGGCTGGGCGCAGATGTTCAGGAAGATCGGGCAGGAGCGGGGCTGGTCGGGCGCGGCCCTCGACCAGCAGTTCGAGGCGATGTGCGGCCCCTACGGCGCCTACTTGGTCGGCGCGCCGGAAAGCGTGGCCGCGAAGGTGCGCGCGGCCAGCGAGGCGCTCGGGGGCGTGTCTCGCCTGACCTTTCAGATGAGCTCGGCGATGCAGGAGCCGGAGGCCATGCAGCGGTCCATCGAGCTGCTGGGCACCGAGGTCGCGCCTCGGCTGAGGCGGCAGCCTTGAGGGCGGCCCACGGTCGCTTCCCGCCCTGGAGCGGACCTTCGCGGCGACGGGGCGGTAGGTCCGGAAGGGGTCAGCTCCGGTCATTGCAGGCGAAAGGCGTAGAGAGCTGCTGTCCACCCATCGCGGCTCTTCCATAGCCAAGCTGATTGGGTTTCGAGCCTGATCCGCCCCGCGGCTGGAGCCAGCAAGCCCGCCCGGCTCCGCTGCGGCGGGCTTCTTCGTTTCAGCCCTTCTCATACGGCCAGGGCACGTCCTGCCCGACCACCTGATAGTGCTTCGGCAGCGGCTCGGATCCGCCCGTGCCCCAGCCGCTCTCAGCGTGGATCCGTGCGTAATGCACTAGGATGCCCCGGCGGACCTCTGGGGTGCGAGTTCTGCAGGCGGAGTACCGCAGATGGCGCGCGTACCAGTCCACGGACATGTCATCCGTTTCATCATCGGCGACCAGGATCGCCGTCCACGCGATACGCTTGGCCTGTTGTGGATCGTCTCAAGCGTGCGGGTTCATGGTGCCCAACACGCTCACATCGAGCAGCACCAGCAAGCCAATGATCTGCTCTGCTGCAATGGAGCCTATGAGAGGTCGCAAGCTCGACGCGCAATTCGTCTCGCGCACCCTCGGCAGGAAACAGTAGCGGTTGAGCGCCGCCAACCCGATCATGATCACGACGAGCGCGATCTTGAGGGCGAGGACGCGCACATAGGTGTCGGTGAAGTTCGGCGTCCTGCCGATCACGTGCCACGTGTTGATCGAACCGGTCAGAACGATGCCCGCGACCGCAAGCACCGCAACAGCCGAGAACCGCCGCAGAGCCGTTTCAGCAACCGGCAGATCAGAACGTCCGCGGTAGGAGGAGCGCACGATCTGGGCCAGCGGCACCAGACCGCCGAGCCAGAGCGCGGCGCAGAGAGCGTGCAGGGCAAGGTTCACGGACCCGAGGAATCCCCACGCCACGGCATGCCCACTCCACCCCTCGCAGACCAGCAGCACCGCTGCGGGAACGGCGATGAGGCTGGTTCTGAGAGCGAGAGCCGACAGGATCAGCGCGAGTGCCGTCCCGAGCCGAACCAGCCATACCACCCTGAAGCTGCTCTCGATCAGGATGATCCGAATCGTCGTCAGCACGTCGCCTGAGTCGTCCAGCGATGCCGCGAACCCGTAGAGCCACGTGAGAAGCCCGATGAGCGCCGCGGCCGAGAGAGCCACCGCCGGCCACCGCGACAGCGCGGCACGCCCGCCTCGGCCGGCGTAGAGGGGAAATACGGACGCGCCGAACAGCACGACGAGGGCGACGTAGTACACTGCCCTTGCCAGCGGGATCGCGGCCTGGACCGGGTCCATGGCTCAGGGCCTGATCTCGAAGGTGAAGCTGCCCTGCGTTCGGTGCGTGTCCACCGACACCACGTGCCACGTCACCCGGTAGATGCCCGGCGGAAGACGAGGAGCCAAGGCAACGCGCATCTCCGCGCCTTGGGCCTGCACGCGGCCAGTTGCGACGGAGCGCCCGTCCGCCGCGGTGACCTCCATGCCGGAGAAGTGAGGCTCAACGCCCTCGCTGAAGCTGAGGCGCACCTCGCTCGGGGGCACCGGAACGGTGCTGCCGACGCGAGGACTGGCCGTGACCAACTCGGCATGAGCCCACGCCGAACTGCCTGGCGCGCTCACACCGAGCGCTGCGAGCAGGAGAATGAGCCACCTCGGCATCGGCGTGCCTCCTAGAAGATCGGCCGCCCGATCGTGTCGGGGAAGATGTCATCGAGGTAGAAGTGGATCTGTCCGAGCACGCCAACGTGTCGGCCGCTCTGGCGGTTCACCGGGATCAGCACCTCAAGGCCGAACTGCACCTTCTGACCGGCCCAGATCACGCCGGGGTTGATCGTGCCGGTGGTAGGCAGACGAGCGAAGTTGTTGCTGACGGGGGTGACGAACGAGGCCTCCACCAGCGGGATCAGATGGTTCACGAAGTCGGGCAGGCCGAGATCGACGACGTTCGCCTTGAGGTACGGCAAGCTGTACTGAAGCGTGGCTCCCCAGACGATGGTGCGCGGGTTGTGCTCGATGTCGAAGGAGGGCAGCCCACTGTCCGGGTCGATGCCGCTGAACGTGATGGTCTTCGACACTCCCGGGATCGCGTAGCCGACCTGTCCTGTGACGGCGAAGGGCCGCGCCCAGGAGAGGCTGTCGGGCAGATCGCCAGCGCCTTTGCCGAACCAGAGCGACGGTGTGTAGACGTTGAAGGTCTCGGCTCCCACCCGGGTCGCGCCGGTCCCGCCCCACTCCACGCTGAGGCCAGCGGACAGGATGAACTCGTGCTCGGGATCGGTGATGGCTTGATACTTGAACGTGGTCTCCAGGTTCTGCCAGCCGCTACCGCCGGGCCGGATATGCGACCACGTCTCGCCGAACGAGACGCCGAGGTACTCGGTGAAGCGCTTCGAGTATTCGAACGAGAGATCGACCTCTCGTGCGTTGTCGCCGTTTTTGAAGATCGCGAAAGTCGGCAGCGAAAGTTCGTCCGCCACGAAGGGGTCGTCGACCGCAAGCGTGGCGGGGAAGAAGCGATTGCCGACAATTCCGTGGGCAAAGGCTGACGTGGTGCTGGCGAGCAGCAGAAGACCAGCCCCGACGCTGGCAAGCCGCTGGGAGGAGAGAGGCATGGGGAAGGTACCTGTCGGTTCGGTGAAGGCAGGGCGAGTGCGATCAGACGAAGCGTGGTGGGGCACGCTGTTGGACAGGTGATCGGGGGAGTGCGGTTGGAGGGCGGAGATCGGGTGGAGCCCTGATCCGGTCGGTTGCCTGCGCGTATTGGACGACGAGGAATGCGGCCGCACTGATCGGCAGCGTCGCAGGCGAGAGGGCGTCACAGGCAATGCAGCACAGGTCATCGTGCTCGGCACGGATCGGCTGCACGGGCTGCGACGCGGCAGGCTCGACCTGCGCTGGGCAGATGACGGTATTGGCTTCCAGTGTGGGCGCGACGACGACGTGGCTGGCTGTCGCGCTGAGCGCGAGGAGAAGCTGGAGCGCCAGCGCATACGCCAGGGCGAGGGCGAGCGTCGCTCGTGGAAAGCGCTTTGGAGGAGGAGCCAGCCGCATTTTGCTAGCCTTAGCCGTGTGTTGGAGCGACACAACACGGTTTGATAGAGATCGCTGTTGGACGGGAGACCCGTGTTCGAGCCGCAACACCGCTACAGGTCCGTCTTCATCTTCCCGCTTCGAGGTTTCCCGTTCCTCGCCTCCCCGCGGTTCTTATCGGAACCCAGAACCCGGTCCACGGCCCCGGTTCGCGCCCCTGTGCAGGCCAGGTACGGACGCTGTGACGGCCCGGTCAGGCCCTGTCTGGCTCGCCCCTCCGGCGATCCGGCGGGTGTGAGGACAGCATGCCGCGATGTCTCATCTCTGCGCGGATCGCCGCCCACTCCATCCTCTCGCTCGCCGAGGTGAGGATAAGGAGGCGGATCGCAGCTCGCAGGTCCTGCTGCTCTGCGAGGAGATGCTGTCTCTCCCGCTTGAGCGCTTGAGCTGCCTCTCGGATGGCTTGCGCATCGCGTGCGACACGGTCGGGCATGGCGCGTGATGCACCCGATCCACAGTCGCGTCGTTCAGCTGGGTTACTTCGCCCCGAGCATGCGCGCCTGCTACGGATGCGAACTGGGGTGAGATCTCACCGGCGAAGAGCCGCAGGGATGACCAGCGCCGAGGCCCCGACATCGTGGCAGAGATGGAACCATCGCAGGCTGCCGCGCGATATGCCTGCGGTTATGGACGTTCTTTCAACGCCGGCCGGGTTCCCCTTCCCGAGCCGGCGTCTCTTTGCCCGGCAGGAGCGAGCCGAGTCCTTGGAGCGCCATCCTCAAGCCCGGCCCGCCGCTCACCGCGAACTTTCCGCGCTCAGGCTCGTTCATTTCGAAAACCAGACTTGAGAGGAGATGTTCAAGATGAAGAAGCTGTTGATGGCATGCAGCCTTGTTCTCTCGTTTGCCGGTGCCGCTCAGGCGCAGGGGCTCATCGGCGGCGCAGAGGAAGGAGCTGCGCGAGGAAGTCGCGCGGCCGGTCCCGTCGGCGGTATCGTCGGCGGCGCGGTTGGCGCGGGCGTCGGTACGGTCAATGGGGCTCTTGGCGTTCGGCCGTATCGCCCTGTGCACTACGGGCACCGGTACTACCGTCACCGCCGCATGCACCAAGGGCCCAGGTACTACCGTCACCGCCGGTCCCACGCCTACTGAGGCTGCATCGCCCCGCTGGTCGTGGGAGGGGCCAAGAGCTGTGGTTGTCTGCCAACCATACTCTGAGGAATTAACTTCCAGCCCGCCCGGTCCTGCCGTGGCGGGCTCTTCTCCGTTTCCCGCATCTTACGGCGTACCGCAAGCAGGCTAACCTTGAGAGGATCGTGGCGGTGCACAGGCTCAAACCTCCGGTGCACCGCAAAGATTACTTACCGCTCGGAGCGACCGTGCTGCCGCTGACAGCATTGTCGCCCCTGTACCCGGCCGGTGCGTCGCGCGTCACGTTATTAAAACGCCCGCCTGCACGCATCGCGCCGAAGCGGCGATTGCGGGATCTCCGCGCTTCACTGAATGGCTGGTGAGAGAATCACTCTCGCGCGAAAAGGTCCGACAGCCGGGGCGCACGCCCCAGTGCGTCATCACTGACCTGGCTTGCTCGCGGGGGGCGGGTTGGCGGGAGCGCCGGAAGGAGCCGATGGGTTGGCCGGGGGCGGAGTGGGAGCCACGGTGTTGCCGGTCGGGGGGCTGGCCGTCCCGGTCGTGTCGGCCTTCTTCTCATCCTTGCAGGCGGCGAGCGCGAGCAGCGCGATGAGGGGCAGCACGGTGTGGATGTGCATGGGCGTCCTCCATCTGGTGAGCAGCCTCCCAGACAGCGGGTAACGCGATGTTGCGGAGCTAGTTTCCGACCAACCCCGAGCGGTGGCTTTCGGTGCCGATCGGCCGCTTGCATCTACCGCATGGCGCCAGCCGCCTCCGCGACCCTGTCCGAATCTCGCAAGCCGCGCCGATCATCGCCGCCCTGCCGTCCCGGCAGCCTTTGCGAGGGTTCCGGTGGCCGCCAGGGCGCCCACCTGTCAATATCTCAGACGCCGCGGCTCGCTCATGCGGGCCTCGCCAGCAGGATCACCGTCCTCGCCGACGTGCGCTGCTGACCTCTTTCAGCCACTCACATCACGCGCCCCGGGCTCAAGCCCGGGGCGCTCTTTTGCGTTTGGGCCGGCCCTCCTTGGCTCTCGCCGACGGCAAGGCGTGACGCCAGCAATGAGGAACCGAGTTCAGCTAGATCAACGACTTAATTGAGCCTTCCAAGCTGATGACGAGGGTTCGATTCCCTTACACCCGCTCCAGCCCATCATCGCCCATGAGCCCAGCCGCGGCTGGGTGCCGAGATCGGCCGCCGGACGGTCCTGCGCCACCTCGGGTTCACCGGCTGCTTCCACCGCGACCGGAGAACCGGAATTCATGGTCGGGGCGAGCAGCCTGGGCCGGTGGTATCAGTTGCCGCCGGCTGCGCCGATCCTGAGGGATGAACCACGGCTTCCACGCAGGTCAGTTCCGATTCAGTGCGTATAGGGCCGGTGAAGCGTGCATGCGGGGTTCAGTTCGACGCCGAAGCCGGGCTTGTCGAGCGCGGAGAGCTTCAGCCGTCCATTCTCCGGCACCGGCTCATTCACCAGCAGCGGGTGGAAGGCAGGCAGCACCCTGTCCGCCTTCGGCGCGCTCATGATGATCTCGTTGAACGGGCTGTTATGCCGCGTGCAGCAGAAATGGTAGCTGTACGGGCCGGAGCCGTGCGGCACCATTAGCGCCCCGTGCGCATCGGCCAGGGCCGAGATCTTGATCAGCTCGGTGATGCCCCCGCACCAGTTCACATCCGGCTGGATGATGTCGCAGCAGCCCATCTCCAGCAGCATGCGGAAGCCCCAGCGCGTCGCCTCGTGCTCGCCCGTGGTGACCAGCATGCCGCGCGGAATATTTCGGCGCAGCTCGGCATAGCCCCAGTAATCATCGGGGGAAAGGCATTCCTCGATCCACTTCAGGCCGAACTCGTGCGCCTTGTGCGCCAGCCGCGTGGCGTAGTTGAGGTCGAGGCTCATCCAGCAATCGTACATGAGCCAGAAATCGTCGCCGACCCTGTTGCGCATGTCCTCGAGCTTGGCGAGGTTCTGCTTCAGCCCCTCCTCGCCCTCCGCCGGTCCGTGCTGCAGGGGCAGCTTGCCGCCGATGAAGCCGAGCTGCTTGGCAAGGTCGGGCCGGGCACCGGTCGCGTAGAACACGAGCTCGTCGCGCACGGGGCCGCCGAGCAGCGCATGCACCGGCTCCTCCCGCCATTTCCCCAGCAGGTCCCACAGGGCCAGATCCACGGCCGAGATCGCGTTCACCACGATCCCGCGGCGGCCGTAATACTGGGTCGAGAAGTACATCTGATCCCAGGCCCGTTCGATGTCGGTGACGGGCCGGCCCTCGATGAAACGGGCCAGGTGCTTCTCGACGATGAAGGCGCCGATCTCACCGGCGGTGGTGATGGCGAAGCCCTTCGTGCCGTCGTCGGCCTCCACCTCCACCACGAGCGTGCCGAGCACATTGATGCCGAAGGAGCGCCGGCTCTGCCGATATTCCGGGTAGCGGGCCATGGGGGTCGCGATGTGATCGTCGATCCAGTGGCCGTCCTCGACATCGTGGTAGTCGCCTCCGCCGCCACGGACGACGCTGGCCCGGATGTGCTTGATCTTCGGTACGCTCATGGGTGGTCCTCCGTGGGACAGGCGTCGGGGCGGGCGCGGTCCTGCGCGCCCGTCATGCTGATGGGGCGGGATTCAAGGGACGGCCCGGGCGCAGCCGGGCCGGGGTCAGTAGGTGGCGCGCCCGCCCGAGAGGTCGAACACCGCCCCGGTGCTGAAGGAGGCTTCCTCGCTCGCCAGCCAGCAGATCAGCGCCGCGATCTCCTCGATGCTGCCGAAGCGGCCGAGCGGGATCTTCGACAGCATGAACTCGATATGCTGCTGCGTCATCTGGTCGAAGATGGCGGTGCGCACCGCCGCCGGGGTCACGCAGTTCACCCGGATCCCGGTCTGCGCCAGTTCCTTGCCGAGCGACTTGGTCAGCCCGATCACCCCCGCCTTCGAGGCGCTGTAGGCCGAGGCGTTCGGGTTGCCCTCCTTGCCGGCAATCGAAGCCACGTTGACGATCCGCCCGTAGCCGCCCGCCTCCATGGCCGGCACCGCCGCCCGGTTGCAGTAGAACAGCCCGTTCAGGTTGACCTCGATCACCCGCTGCCAGGCCTCGACCGGATAGTCCCGCACCGTGGCGTTGGGGCCGGTGATGCCGGCGCTGCACACCAGCACGTCGAGCCCGCCCAAAGCCGCCACGCTCGCCTGCATGGCCGCCGCCACCCGGGCCGGATCCGCAACGTCGAGGGCCTGCGTGTCGGCGGCCCCGCTCGCGGCCTTGGCTTGGCTGAGCGCCTCCGCGCTCAGGTCCCACAGGCTGACCGCGGCGCCCTCCGCGGCCAGCCGCGCCGCGACGCACAGCCCGATGCCGGAGGCGCCCCCGGTGACGATGGCCTTCCGGCCCTGGAAACGGTTGGCATAGGGCATCGGCTCAGTCCTCCCGGCGGCGCCAGGCCACCACCGCCTGGCGCTGCTCGCCGAGCTTTTCGATGCCCAGCCGCATCACGTCGCCGGGCTTCAGGAACACCGGCTGCGGCTTGATGCCCATGCCGACCCCCGGCGGCGTGCCGGTGGTGATGAGATCGCCCGGCAGCAGCGTCATGAAGCGGCTGACATAGGCCACGATCTCGGCGCAGCTGAAGATCATGGTGCGGGTGTTGCCGGTCTGCATGCGGCGGCCGTTGAGGTCGAGCCAGAGGTCGAGGGCCTGCGGGTCGCCCACCTCGTCGGCGGTGACCAGCCAGGGCCCGACCGGCCCGAAGGTGTCGCAGCCCTTGCCCTTGTCCCAGGTGCCGCCGCGCTCGATCTGGTATTCGCGCTCGCTGACGTCGTTGACCACGCAATAGCCGGCGACGTAGTCCAGCGCCTCGGCCCGTTCGACATAGGCCGCGCGCCGGCCGATCACGATGCCGAGTTCCACCTCCCAGTCGCTCTTCACGGAATCGCGCGGCAGCATCACCGGGTCGTGGGGCCCGCTGAGGGCGCTGATCGCCTTGGTGAAGACCACCGGCTCGGCGGGGATCGGCAGGTTGGATTCGGCGGCGTGGTCGGCGTAGTTGAGCCCGATGGCGATGAACTTGCCGATCCCCGCCAGCGGCACGCCGAGGCGCGGCGCGCCCTCGACGAGCGGGAGCGAGCGCGGATCGAGCGTGGCCAGCGCGGCGAGCGCGGCCGGCGCCAGCGTGTCGGGGCCGATCTCGGCGACATGGCCCGACAGGTCGCGGATGCCGCCGTCAGCGTCGAGCAGGCCGGGCCGTTCCTGGCCCGCAGGGCCGTAGCGCAACAGCTTCATGATCTCGTGTCTCCTTTGATGTCATACCAACGGTCACTTCCAATGACCGTTGGTTCCGCTCTCGCATTGTCGCCAAGCCTGTGGCTTGGTGCCGACAATGCGAGATGGGTCAACGGCCCGATGCATGAGCATGCGCGGCAGCATCTTGGGCCGGTGGTATCAAGACTTGGACGTCACGGGCGCCGCGGCCACGGGCGTGCTCCGGCTGAGCCCCAGGATCAGGGCCGCTCCCAGGAGGGTCGTGCAGGCGAGCACGTACAGGCCCGCCTGGGGAGAGCCGAAGCTCAGGTCGGCCCAGGCCTTGACGTTCGGGGCAACGAAGCCGCCGAGGGCGCCGAGGGCGTTGATCAGGGCGATGCCGCCCGCCGCGGCGACGCCGCCGAGATAGCCCGTCGGAAAGGTCCAGAACAGCGGCTGCACGGCGATGAAGCCGGCCGCGGCGAAGCAAAGCGCCGCCAGCGCGGTCAGGGGCGCGCTGCCGGCCGATATGGCGATGCCGAGGCCGGACACGGCGAGGGTCATGGCGCCCAGCGTCCGGTGATTGCCCTCCCGGTCGGCCAGCCGCGGCAGGAGATAGGCCGCGATCAGGGCGCAGATCCACGGAATGGCGGTCACCAGCCCGACCTCCAGCCCGACCTTCTTGCCCAGCAGCGCCGCGACCTGGGACGGCAGGTAGAAGATGACGCCGTAAACGCTCATCTGGATCAAGAAGTAGATCGCCAGGAAGTGCAGCATACGCGGCTTGGCGAGCAACGCCGCGACGCCGGAATGGCCATGCGCCGTCTTCAGCTTTTCCTCCTGGGCGATGGCCGCGGACAGGGCCTGCTTCTCGGCGGCGGGCAACCACCGCGCATCTGCGGGCTTGTCATCGAGGTAGAAATAGGCCCAGACGCCCACGACGCTGGCCAGCAGGCCCTCGACCATGAACATCCACTGCCAGCCGTGCAGGCCGCCCATGCCGTCCAGTTCCAGGAGGAGGCCGGAGAGCGGGCTGCCGAAGATGAAGGCGATCGGCGCGCCGAAGTAGAACAACCCCATGATCTGCCCGCGCGTGCGCTGGGGGAACCAATAGGTCAGATACAGGATCACGCCCGGGAAGAAGCCCGCCTCGGCCGCGCCGAGCAGCAGGCGCAGAGCATAGAAGGAGAGCTCGCCCGACGTGAACATCATGGCGGCCGAGATCAGGCCCCAGGTCACCATGATGCGGGCCATCCAGAGGCGAGCGCCCACGCGATGCATGATCAGGTTGCTGGGCACCTCGAACAGCGCATAAGTCAGGAAGAACAGGCCGGCGCCGAGCGCATAGGCGGCGTCCGAGATGCCGGCCGATGCCTGAAAAGCCTGCTTGGCGAAGCCGATATTGGCCCGGTCGAGGAACGCCAGGACGTACATGAGCAGAAGGAACGGGACGAGGCGCCTGCGCGTGAGCCGGAAGGCGCTGTCGAGGGGCGATCGGATGTCGGGCGGGGTAGCTATCACGTGTCTCCTCCCAGCCGGCCCCTCTGGAGCCTGCGTTTTTAATCCCATATATTGGGATCAAATCCTGTTATATGGGATCAAAATGCAATGACCATAAAGGCAGTGTCAACCATGAAGTCGGACGATCAGGCGCTCACTTCGAATGCCGGGCCCACGGCTCCGTCCGGAAGTCAGACGCTGCTGCGCGGCCTCGACATCCTGGAGGCCGTCGCCGCGGGTGCGACCGATCTGGCCGCCCTGTCATCGGCGCTCGGCACCACCCGCAGCACCACCCATCGTCTGGCATCGGCGCTGGTCGAGCGGCGCTACCTGAACTTCGTGCCGCGCGAGGGCTACAGCCTCGGCCCCAAGCTGCTGGAGCTGGGCTTCCGCGCCCAGAGCGCCCTGCCCATCGCGCAGGTGGCCCGGCCCTATCTTCAGCGGTTGTCCGAGGCTTGCGAGGATACGATTCACCTCGGCGTTCTCGATGGGAGATGGGCTCTCTACCTGGACAAGATCCCGGGACGGCGCCGCATCGAGATCAGCTCGCGCGTGGGCGAGCGTCATCCCGTATGGTCCACGGGTCTCGGCAAGGCGCTGATCCTGGACCTGGGCGAGGCACGCTGGCGCGAGTTCTACGAGATCGGCGAGGCACGGGGCGCGCACCGCCAGCGGGACCTGCAGGGCTGGCTGGCACGGATGCGCGACTATGCCGGTCGCGGCGTCGCCTTCGACCTTGAGGAGAACGAACCGTTGGTGCGCTGCGTTGCAGCCCCCATTCGGGATGCGAGCGGCTCCACGGTGGCGGCGTTCAGCGTCTCCAGCACCGTCCAATACATGGACGACAGCAAGATGGAGCGGTTGATCGGCGATGTGCAGGAGGTTGCCCGGGCCATCAGCACGGCGCTGGGCTGGTCCGGCGCGCGCTGAGGCGCAGCGCCTCGATCACGACAGGCCTGCCGAGGCCAGCCCATGGACGCGGGCGCCCGAACGCCCGGCCGCCAGGCGCCGGGCCACGAAGGCTCTTCGCGGTTGCTCGGCCAGCCTGCTCCACACAAGGAGGAGCATGACCGAGAGCCCGATCGTCAGGATGATCGCTCCGCCCACGTAAGGCAGCCGGTCGACCGCAGGCAGCGATGCGTAATGCTGATTCGTGAGGACGCAGATCGGCCAGTGGATCAAGTATATGATGTACGACAGGTCGCCGGCAGCCCTGTCGAGCGGGCTGGAATCCGAAAACAGGCAATTCATTGCGAATGGAAGTGCCAACCCGGCCAGAGCAACGTTGAGCAGGTGGTTGCGGAACAGGAATTCCGGACCGCTCAGCGGCCCACCGAACAAAGCCGACCGCGGGTCCGGCTGCAGCAGAGCCACACAGATCGCCACGACAGTAGCCAGTGCCGACAGAGACGCTGCGCGTGCCCCGGGGCGCCAAGCAGGCTTGAGATACACGAGCATGCCTGCGAGAAAAAACACCAAAAAATGGAGAAGATTCAAGCGCTGGATTCCAACATGCCCGCTCCCTCCCCACACAAGCAAAGTGACGAGGCCGAGAGCCCCTATTGCCATTGCCGCCGAGCCAGTCACGACCGGCGACGCGGCCATAAGGTAGCACAACAGGGGCGCAGCAAGGCTAAACTGAACGATGATGTCGAGCGGCCAAGCAGGAAGCAGCGCCGGATGCGCAAGGTAGCTATGGCCGATAACGACAGAATTTGGGATCAGATCAACCCATTTAGTAAAGGTGACGCCGACGACCAGGTATCCCAGTACATTGCAGACCCAAAAAACAGGCAAGATCCGCCACATCCGGCTTATGAGATACGTCCTGTAAGGCTTATCGCATAGTGAATAACGTTCGACCCAAGCCTTGCAGAGCCAGAAACCGCTGATCGTGAACAGAAGGCAGATGGCGCCGAGAGCAAGCGACAGGCGCGAGAAGTGCTGGATCACGACCAGCATGGTCAGCGCCAAGCGGAAGAGACCGGACGGCAGCATGTCAGCCCACCATACTCAAGCGTTGCGTTCCAGAGGAGCCTGTTCAAGCGCCGCCTCACATCGTTGTTTGAATGGAATTTCCGACTGCAAGATCGATTTTCTTATTCCCCGCCGCAAGACGACGTGCGACGAATGATTTTCTATACCTGTTAAGAGGGCGATCCCATAAGTAGACGAGCCCGAGCGCACCCAGGTACGACAACGCTATGGCAGCGACGACGTAAATCATTCGGTCCTGCGGATTCAAGCCGCCGAACTCACGACTGACGAGGGCGCAAATCGGCCAATGAAACAGGTAGACCACATAAGATAAATCGCCCGCCAGCCCGTCCAGTTGGCCAGCTCTCACGGAGACCGTGCTGAACGCAAACGGCAATCCGATCAACGCGAGCACGATGCTCAGATGCGGATTGTAAGCAAAGGCGGGCCCGGGATTCGCGCCGCCCAGGAGAAGGCCACGCAGGGACGGCGTCAGGATGATCCCGACGACGATGGCCAGGACGGCGACCGCAGACAGGATCGCGAGCCGGCGCCCGGGTCGCCAGGACGGTCGTTCGGCGACGAGCATGCCGATCACGAAGAAGCCGAGGAAATGGAGCAGGTTAAGATTGCTGACCTCGCCATTCGTCCTCGCGCAGAACGCTGCCAGACCGGCGAGACTGGCGACGCCCAGCGCCACAGTCGCGGGCAAGGGCGCAAGCCTCAAGGCGCTGTATAGAAACGGAGCAACGATGTAGAATTGAAGCTCAATGTCCAGAGACCAGGCTGGAACCAAGGTCTGCTGTTCCAGATGCGTATAACCATAGATCAGAACGTTTGGTATCCATGCGGCGCCGGTTGGGGCAGCGGCAATAAAAAGCCAAGCGATTAAATTGCACAGCAAGAAACTTGGCAGTATCCGCCAGGTTCTGCTGATCAAGAATGTCCTGTACGGATTGGCTGCATTAATGTAAGTTGTAGCCCAGATCCTCGCAATCCAAAATCCGCTCAACGCAAAGAACAAATAGACAGCCATGCGCCCCAGGCTGAAGCGCGAAAAATGATGAACCACGACCAAAGTCGAAAGTAGCAAGCGAAATGCGCCGGGCGGCATCGGGCACGTTGCTCCCATCCGTGGCTGGGTTTTTTGCTTGAATGTCTTCTGCGTAATCGTAGACGACAAGGCGCATTTTTGACAGAATATATTGGATTACCCCCAAATAGTCGGTCGATGATGCGCAAAGCCCTTTACCTGAACCTCCATTCGGCGCGCCTGCCCAGGGCGCGAGAGGCCGACATGTCGGGCCGTTGACCCGTCTCGGAATGCCCGATGCCAAGGAGGCTTGACGGACAAGCCTGGCGGCAATTCGAGGACCGACGGTCATGGTCAAGGCCGCCGGTCTTTGAGCCTTGTCCGGCGACGTGGATGCCGGCTCGTCGCAGACCAGCCTGCCAACCCAGAAACTAAAGAGCAGAATCCGGTCTCCATCGTGAACGGATACCGCCCTAGGACGAGCGCAATCCGGCTACGGATCTCCTCAGCATATGATAACCGGTCCGCAACAAAGATCGCGCATGGCGACGGGCCCGCTGCGCTGCAGAAAGCAGTCTGAGGCTGATCGACCACCCTGGACGGACGTCAACCACAATATCGATCACGTCCATGTGATCCCGCCACATGTCTGCCATGTACCCACTGTGATCAGGGTTGCACGAATCGGCAAAACAGACGCCCGGGTCGTTGAGAAGAGCGAGCGTCGTAAACTTCAAGAGGAGAATTCCGGGTGAATATTTACTGAGTTTCTCGTCATAGGCTGTCAGCCATGTAAATGCTGCGAGACCCGAATAGAGGAGGATCTGGCCAGCCACCAGCTGGCCGCCGAGCCGGATCGACCGACAAGCAACTAGGTCGTCTTCAGCCATGCCGCGTATGGCGGAGCGGACAAAACCCGCTTTCCCCGAGTCCAGAAGCACGGCACGGCCGCGATCGCTCCGCCGGCCCTTCCATCCAGCCTGTTCAACGGAGAGAATTTCATCGAGGGTGGACAAGATGTCTTCTCTCCTCCCGCGGCTACAGTCCTCCTGAACGTCGTCGATCTCTTTCAAGCGCCTCCATTTCTGATTCAGTTTCTTGCGGGTTTGCGAAGACAGTGTTTCGGCCAGGTATGCATCACCGCCAAGCTCCGACTGAAGCTTGGCGCGCCTGCGGCGCCCAAGCACCTCGTATGAGACCCTTTCCGTCGCGAAGGCATCCTCCAGAATCTTCATATGGTCGTCATCGGCATAGAGGTCGCCGAGCGAAAGAACAGGTGGGAGCTTGCTGTTTCTTATGAAAACAATGAATTTCCTGAGAACGTCCACACTGCAGGACTCATCGAGCACGGGCGACCCGACATAGCACATGGGATTGAGTGGCGACGCCAGGGTTCGGACAGGCGAGAACAAGCCGCGGCGGCGGACGACGAGAGGCCAAGCACCGACGAGTGCAGACGGAGCCACATCGGAGAATTTCCCCCAGGCGAGGAGAACGATGACCTGTTGACCACCCTCCGCTGCCGCAGCGACGATCGCCGGCTCGGCAAAGGCATGCGACCGAACTGCACGCGCCGCGAGATCTCGGAAGCTGCTGCGGACTGCCCAGAACCGAGCGGGATCAGCCTGCTCAACCTCGATGCAACTGCCAGCATTGAAGTTCAAGGAGGCGGTCACAGGCGAACGATGGCAATCTTCGATTCTCACCCCTGCTTTTGCCTCCCCCTCACGGCGGAAATGCTGCCGACTCACCGGACCACCCCTGTCGGCATCCACTAGTATTGGCATAAGCCTATTCCCGATCCGGGCAGCATGCGTCATAGAGACAGAAGCCAAATTTTTGAATGAAAGAAAATGCGATATGGGAGTAGTGCTTTTTCGCGTCGCTCCTATCACTTTTAGGGCAGCATACGCTACGCTTTTTGGGAAATGATCGCGACGCCAAATCGAGGCTTGATCCATGTTGAAGGCCGATGTTGCGATCCTCGGTGGCGGACTCGCGGGCTCGATTGCAGCGGCAATGCTGGGACGTGCCGGCTACTCTTCCATCGTTATCGACCCGCATGCTTCATATCCGCCAGACTTCCGATGCGAGAAGCTCGATGCGCATCAGATGCAGCTGCTGACATCGACCGGCCTGAGCGAGGCAATCTCTCATTGCTTTACTCATACGCCACAGCTTTGGCTTGCAAGACGCGGTCGTGTTGTTGATAAAATTTATCTCGATCAGTATGGATTCGAGTACGATACCTTTGTAAATGCAGTTCGGCAAGAGGCTCTAAAGTACTCCCAGCATGTTGTCGACAAGGCAACGGGAGTGTCTCTGTCAGACAGACGCCAGACCGTCGCGACACAGTCGGGAGAAGAAATCTCCTGTCGAGTGGCAATTGTGGCCAGCGGGCTGAATCCGACCTTGCACGAGTTTCTCGGCATCGAGCGCCGCATCGTCAGCCGCTGCCACTCCGTGACACTCGGGTTCGATATCCGTCGCACGGACGGCCAGGATTTCGCGTTCCCGGCGCTGAACTATGTCTCGGACAGGGCAGAGGACCGGATGGCCTATCTGAATTTGTTCAGAATCGACCGCCGGATGCGAGTCAATTTGTTCACTTATCATCATTTGCGGGAGCCCGGGCTGCACAGCTTCAAGCACGATCCCGTCGGAGCCCTGGAGGCCATCGCGCCGGGTCTCACCGAAATGATCGGGAGATTCGATGTCGTTGGCCCGGTCCGGATCCGGCCGACCGATCTGTACGTATCGCAGAACTACGTTCGTCCAGGATTGGTCCTGATCGGCGATGCCTTCGCGACCGCCTGTCCAGCCTCTGGAACCGGCACCCAAAAGGTGTTCACGGACGTCCACCGGCTGTGCAGTGTCTACGTCCCGCGCTGGCTGGCGATGGGAGCGATCGACGAGCGTGAGATATCGAATTTCTACGCGGACCGCATCAAGAAGAGATCGGACCGGTACTCCGCGCGAAAGGCTTACTCGCTTCGCGCGCTGTCGACCAGCAACAGCGTTGCTCGGCGGTTCCAGCGCTGGGCACGCCTCACGTTCCGCATCGGCAAAGGCATGCTGAGGGGATGGCGAAATCTGGCGGAGGCATGAGGTCGATGCGCTCGCGTCTGCGGCAGCCGGCAGGCCCGTCGCGCAGGCTTACCGCCGGACGAGCCTGCCGGAGGCCATCCGTCTCTGCCGGACGCGGATGGCGGCCCGATGCCCTCCGCGGTCCGGCGGCTGCGCCGCCTGAAATGCGCCGCCTGGAGGCGGCGAACACCCGTCTCTGCATCGGCTAGAGCGCTCCCCGCCGCAGTGGATGCCGGTTCGGCGCAAGGGAGCGCGACAAATCAAAGACTGAAGAGCCGTGCCCGGTTCAACCGAAACGGGCACGGCTCTCGTGACGGATCTCATCCTCCACGAGGACATGCTCACCGGGGCGATCCGCCGGGAGCCCTGACGCCGGCTCGAGGGCGGGAGAGGGCCGGTTCCGGACGCGCCACCTGACCAACCCCCGCAGGGCCTGGCGCCGCCCTGGCAGCCCGCGCTCCATGTCCCGCGACCGTCGCGACGCCCTGAACCCGCCCTCCCCCGCAGGCGCATCCGGCCGGATCGGCGGGCCCCTGCTGATCGCGGCTCGCGGCTGCAGGATGTGGCGGCGGCCTTCTGCCGAGGTCGGCGCCCTGCCGCGTCATCGAGCCGCTCCGAATTCGCCACCGGCCTCCGGTGGCTTTTGGAACATCCGGAACGGCCGAGTCTTTCGACCGGAGCGGGACGCGGAAGCGTCGGCCGCCGGCCATGCTGGCCGGCGCGTGTCCGACGCGCCGGTCCGCGCCGGCGCAACAATCGCCCCATTGCGCGGGCAGGATATGCAAGCATGGCCAACGGCAGCAAGAACCGCGACTGCTCTGCCCCCGTTGATCGTCATACCTCGCGCGAACGGATACCGTGATGGACGTGTTCGACACCGACCAGGCGAGCAAGGCGGCTCCCGCGAGCGAGGATCGTTACCGGCTTCTGGTCGAAGCTGTCACCGATTACGCCATCTACATGCTCGATCCGCAGGGCCGGGTCATGAGCTGGAACCGGGGGGCGCAGCGCTTCAAGGGCTACTCGGATACCGAGATCATCGGCCAGCACTTCTCCCGCTTCTACACCGACGAGGACAGGGCGTCGGGTCTCCCCGCCCGCGCGCTCCGGATCGCCGCGAGCGAGGGCCGCTTCGAGCAGGAGGGCTGGCGCGTCCGCAAGGACGGCACCCTGATGTGGGCCCATGTCGTCATCAATCCGATCCGGAGCGACGACGGCACGCTGATCGGCTACGCCAAGATCATGCGGGACCTCACCGAACGTCGGGCCGCCCAGGAGGCGCTGCGCCAGACCGAGGATCGTTACCGGCTTCTGGTCGAGGCTGTCACCGATTACGCCATCTACATGCTCGATCCGCAGGGCCGGGTCACGAGCTGGAACCGGGGGGCGCAGCGCTTCAAGGGCTACTCGGATACCGAGATCATCGGCCAGCACTTCTCCCGCTTCTACACCGACGAGGACAGGGCGTCGGGTCTCCCCGCCCGCGCGCTCCGGATCGCCGCGAGCGAGGGCCGCTTCGAGCAGGAGGGCTGGCGCGTCCGCAAGGACGGCACCCTGATGTGGGCCCATGTCGTCATCGATCCGATCCGGGGAGATCATGGCGAGCTCGTTGGCTTCGCCAAGATCACGCGCGACATCACGGAGCGGCGAAACGCCCAGCTGGAGCTCGAAGAAACGCGCGCCCGCTTCATCCAAGCCCAGAAGATGGAGGCCATCGGGCAGCTCACCGGGGGCGTGGCGCACGATTTCAACAACCTGCTCGCCGTCGTACTCGGCAATTTGAGTCTTGCGCGCAAGCGCCTCCCGCCGGATCGCAAGCTCAAGCAATTGATCGAGAACTCGATCCAGGCGGCGGAGCGCGGCGCGACGCTGACCAAGCGCATGCTCGCCTTCGCACGGCGGCAGGAGCTGACGACCGGCCCCTTGGACGTTCCGGAGCTCGTGCGCGGCATGGCGGACCTGCTTCAGCGCTCGATCGGACCGAACATCCAGGTCGGCACGCGGTTTCCGCTACAGCTTCCGCTCGCCTCCGCCGACCCCAACCAGCTGGAGCTTGCGCTGCTCAACCTGGCGGTGAACGCCCGGGACGCCATGCCACAGGGCGGTACGATCACGATCGCCGCCCAGGAGGAGCGGGTCGGGACCAGCGAGATCGCCGGGCTTGCTCCGGGCCGCTACGTCCAGCTGTCCGTGACCGATACGGGCGAGGGGATGGATGAGCGGACGCTCGCGCAGGCGGTCGAGCCGTTCTTCACGACGAAGGGCGTGGGCAAGGGCACGGGGCTCGGCCTCTCCATGGTCCATGGCTTCGCGGAACAGTCCGGTGGCCGTCTGCTGCTCAGGAGCACCAAGGGCCAGGGGACCACCGCTGAGCTGTGGCTGCCTGTCGCGGAAGCGAGCGGGACCAGGGGCGGGGAGCCGGATCCGGATGTGGCTCGATCGGCCGCGGCCTTGAGGCCGATGACGGTGCTGGTGGTGGACGACGACCCGCTCGTGCTGATGAACACGTCCGCGATGCTGGAAGACCTCGGCCACGAGGTGATGGAGGCCAGTTCGGGCGAGCAGGCTCTTCGCATCCTCCGTCGTTCGGGCACCATCGATCTCGTGATCACGGATCAGATGATGCCGGGCATGACCGGCCTGCAGCTCCTTGAGGCGATCAGGTCCGAGCATCCCAGGCTGCCGGTGATTCTCGCGAGCGGCTTTTCGGAGCTGCCCGACAGCGCGCTCACCGGCCTCGTGCGCCTGAGCAAGCCATTCGAGCAGGCGGAGCTCATGCGTGCGCTCGTGATGAGTCTCGAGCCCGAAGGCCAAGTCTTGCCGTTCCGTTCCAAGCAGGGGTGACGCCGACCATGGCCGCCCTCCGCCGGCCTCAAGGCATCGGCCTCCCGCGGCTTTTCACGAAACCGTTGCACGGCTTGCCTACAGGGCCCGCGCCGCCGCGGATGGCATTCGTCTTGCCCGCGGCGGCTGTCCCGAGGATCTGCATGGGCCGGCCGGTATGTTGATGTTCGTGTTGAGCGGTGTTGCGGTTGCGGTGATCGTCGTCTCGGCGAGCTTGGCCCAGAGCCGAGGCTGATCGCACGACCTTGTACCAATGGGCCTTCGGAGCGAGGATCTCACGGGCCGGGCCCGGCCTGCGCAACAAGCATTGCAGCCATCCAAACAAACCGGATTGCTGGATCGGCAGGACCGGCGCCCTTCATGGGAGTTCATTGGAAGCCCATGGGGCTCATCGGGAGCCGTCGGCAGCGCGGACCGCCCCAGCCCCCTGACCACGGAGGCTTTGCGTGAGACGGATCGTGCGGATCGGCATCCTGCTGGCGGCGATCTCGGCCGCGCCCGGCCCTGCCGTGGCGCAGGCCTACCGTACCTCCTGCCCGCCCCCGCTGAAGGAGGCGGCCGGCGCTTGCGTGAGGGAATGCCCGGCCGGCTACGAGGATCGCGGCCGGTTCTGCGCCTTCCGCAGCCTGGGCCGCTGACGGCCCCTCGGCCCGGACCGGCGCCTCCGAGGGGCTGAGCGGCCGCGGCCACGGAGAGCCAGGATGCCGACAAGGGAAAGTACCGGCTCAACGGGAGAGCGGAGCCTCTCTCCGGGCCAATGACCGCACGCCGCCCCGGCCGTCCGGGAGGACGCCCGGAAGCATTCGAGAGCGGTTTGAAAGCGCGCGGATCCGTGCCGGGGTGCCGCGCCGCGGGCGGTCATGATAAGCCGGCCGCAGCGCGGCGCCCTGGCGGGCAGCTGGAGGGCGGATGCGGTACGAGGTGGAGCGGAAGTTTCTCGTGGCCCATGACGGCTGGCTGACGGCCGCGACCGGCCGGCGCCGCCTCCGGGACGGTCTCATCAGCCAATCGAACGGCGGCAAGGTGCGGGTGCGCCTCGACGAGACGCGGGCCTGGCTGACGGTCAAGGGCCCGCGCCAGGGACTCGGCCGCTGCGAGTTCGAGTACGAGATCCCGCCGGCCGATGCGGAAGCCATGATGGCGACCATCTGCGAGGGCAACCTGATCGAGAAGATCCGCTACGGCGTGCCCCATGCCGGGCGGCTCTGGGAGGTCGACGTCTTCCAGGGCGACCTCGTGGGCCTGATCCTCGCGGAGGTGGAGCTGGAGCGGGCGGATGCGCCGCTCGTCCTGCCCGACTGGGCCGGGCCGGAAGTGTCCGGCGACCCGCGCTTCCGCCAGAGCACCCTGCTGCGGCTGCGCGCCGAGACCGGCCGCGCGCTCACGCTCGACGCGGTCCTCGGGCTCGCGGCCGAGGCTTGCCCGGTCCGGCCCCTCCGCGCGCGCCGGGCCGGCGGCCCGTCCGCAGCCTGACCCCTCGCGAGATCCCGGCCGCCCGTGGCGGCCCGCCATGAAAACGCGCCCATGAAAACGCCCGCGCCGGGAGACCGGCGCGGGCGCTGTCGTCACGGTGAAGAGCCGGGCCGGTCGGGCCCGGCTCCGGTGTTACTTCTTCTCGCCCGCGCGGGCCTTGAGGGCCGCGCCCAGGATGTCGCCGAGCGAGGCACCCGAATCGGTCGAGCCGTACTGGGCGATCGCCTCCTTCTCCTCGGCCATCTCCAGGGCCTTGATGGAGAGCTGCACGCGGCGCGCCTTGCGGTCGAACTGCGTGACGCGGGCATCCACCTTCTCGCCCGGGGCGAAGCGCTCGGGGCGCTGGTCGCCGCGGTCGCGGGCGATCTCGGCCCGGCGGATGAAGGTGGTCAGATCGGTGTCGACGATCTTCACCTCGATGCCGGAATCCTTGACCTCCAGCACCTCGCAGGTGACGACCTGACCCTTGCGGATCTCCCCCGCATCCGCGAAGGGGTCGCCGGCGAGCTGCTTGATGCCCAGCGAGATGCGCTCCTTCTCGACATCGACGTCGAGAACCTGGGCGCGCACCACGTCGCCCTTCTTGAACTCGTCGATGACCTGCTCGCCCGGACGGTTCCAGTCGAGGTCCGACAGGTGGACCATGCCGTCGACGTCGCCCTCGAGGCCGATGAACAGACCGAACTCGGTCTTGTTCTTGACCTCGCCCTCGACCTCGGAGCCCACCGGGTGCTTCTCGGCGAATGCCTCCCAGGGGTTCTGCAGGGTCTGCTTGAGGCCGAGCGAGATGCGGCGCTTGACCGGATCGACCTCCAGGATCTGCACCTCGACCTCCTGGGAGGTGGAGACGATCTTGCCCGGATGGACGTTCTTCTTGGTCCAGCTCATCTCCGAGACGTGGATCAGGCCCTCGATCCCCGGCTCCAGCTCCACGAAGGCGCCGTAATCGGTGATGTTGGTCACGCGGCCCTTGAGCTTGGCGTTGACCGGATAGCGGGCGGCGATGCCCTCCCACGGATCGGCCAGGAGCTGCTTGATGCCGAGCGAGATGCGGTGCGTCTCGTGGTTGATCTTGATGATCTTGACCTTGACCGTCTGGCCGATGTTGACGACCTCGGACGGGTGATTGACGCGGCGCCACGCCATGTCGGTGACGTGCAGCAGGCCGTCGATGCCGCCGAGGTCCACGAACGCACCGTACTCGGTGATGTTCTTGACCACGCCGTCGATGACCTGACCCTCTTCGAGGTTCGCCACCAGCTCGGAGCGCTGCTCGGCGCGGCTCTCCTCCAGGACGGTGCGGCGCGACACCACGATGTTGCCGCGGCGGCGGTCCATCTTGAGGATCTGGAACGGCTGCGGCGTGCCCATCAGCGGCGTCACGTCGCGCACCGGGCGGATGTCCACCTGCGAGCGCGGCAGGAAGGCCACGGCGCCGTCGAGGTCGACCGTGTAGCCGCCCTTGACTTGGTTGAAGATGGTGCCGGTGACGCGCTCGTTGTTCTCGAACGCCTTCTCGAGCTTGACCCAGCTCTCCTCGCGGCGGGCCTTGTCGCGGGAGATCACCGCCTCGCCGAGGGCGTTCTCGATGCGGTCGACATAGACCTCGACCTCATCGCCGACGTTGATCGGCTGGTCGCGGCCGGGGCCGGTGAACTCCTTGAGGGGGACGCGCCCCTCGGTCTTGGCGCCGATGTCGATGACGGCGACGTCCTTCTCGATCGCCACGACCCGGCCCTTGACCACGGAGCCTTCCGTGATCTCGTGCTGGCGGAACGACTCTTCGAGGAGGGCGGCGAAATCCTCGCGGCTCGACGCGGCGCCTTGCAAACCTGCGGACATTGAAACTCCTTGAGATCGCCCGGCCCCCGAGGGGTCCGGACGGCGCCGGCGGCTCGTGTGACGGGCCGCTCCCGTCCGCCGATGTCCCGGCGGCCTCGTGGCCGCCTGGAACGCGCGCTCCTCTTTAAAGAGAGCGTGCCGGCGCAGTCTCGACGGACAGGACCGTGTTCGTTCGCCGGATGAGGCCTGCGCAATGCGAAAGAGGGGCTGCCGCCCCTCTCAACCGCCGTCGCACGCGGCACTCGCCGGATCGTGGCGCCTTATCGCAAAAGCGCCGTCCGGGCAAGATGAAGGAGCAGAAAAGCCCCGTCAGAGATCGTCCTCGTCGTCCTCCTCGCCCCGCCGGAGGGGCTTGAGGCGGGCGAAGACCGAATCCGCGTCGAGCTTGTCGTCGCGGCCCGCGCGGTGCGGCTCGTCGTGCTCCGCCTCCTCATGCTCGGGCAGGACCGAGAGTTCCGGCGGCATCAGGGTCTGGCCGCCCTCGGCGGCCTCCACCACCGGCCGGTCCTTGGCGGCGCGCTGCACCTCGAAATCGAGGTCGATCTGCGTGCACAGGCCGAGGGTGACCGGATCCATCGGCTGCAGGGCGGCCGAATTCCAGTGCGTGCGGTCGCGGATCTGCTGGATCGTCGACTTGGTGGTACCGACGAGGCGCATGATCTGCGCGTCCTTGAGCTCCGGATGGTTGCGCAGGAGCCAGAGGATCGCGTTGGGGCGGTCCTGGCGGCGCGACAGCGGCGTGTAGCGCGGCCCCTTGCTGCGCTTGACCTCGGGCAGCTTCACCTTCGAGACCGCCACCTTCATGCGGTGGTTCGGGTTCTTCTGCGCCTTCTCGATCTCCTCGCGGGTGAGCTGGCCGGTCGAGACGGGGTCGAGCCCCTTGATGCCGCTCGCCACCTCGCCGTCCGCGATGCCCTTCACCTCGAGCGGGTGGAGCTTGCAGAAATCGGCGATCTGCTCGAAGGCCAGCGACGTGTTCTCGATGAGCCAGACGGCCGTCGCCTTGGGCATCAACGGTCCCTGGGACATGAAGCACCTCCTCGTGCGCTCCCGCTCACGGGAGACGCGAAGCCGCCGGGCGGTCGCCGGCGGGCCTGAATAACGATCCCTCGCACAGCAGGACCCGATGGGCGGCGCCGCGGCGGCACCGCCGACATCCCGGATCGCTCCGGAACGTCCCGTCTCACGCTGTGAGGGAGAAGATCGCAATATAGGCAGGTCGGCCTTCGGGCGCAAACCGGTTTTGGATGCGTGGGCCAAGCCCGTCCGCTTCCCCGCGCGGGCCGCGCGGCGCCCGGGGCTCCGGGGCCTCAGGCGAAGAGGCTCGAGACGCTCGATTCCTCGGCCGTGCGGCCGATGGCCTCGCCGAGGAGCGGCGCGATCGTGACCACCCGGATGTTGCGGGCGAGCTTCACGGCGGCGGTGGGCTGGATGGAATCGGTGATCACCAGTTCCTTCAGCTTCGAGGAGGCGATCCTTGAGACCGCCCCGCCCGAGAGCACCCCGTGCGTGATGTAGGCATAGACGTCCTTGGCGCCCTGGGCGAGGAGCGCCTCGGCGGCGTTCACCAGCGTGCCGCCGGAATCCACGATGTCGTCGACGAGGATGCAGGAGCGGCCCTCGACGTCGCCGATGATGTTCATCACCTCGGATTCGCCGGGCCGCTCGCGGCGCTTGTCGACGATGGCGAGGGGAGCGTCGATGCGCTTGGCCAGCGCCCGGGCGCGCACCACGCCGCCGACATCGGGCGACACCACCATCATGTCGGCCGGGTCGAGCCGCTCCTTGATGTCGCGCACCATCACGGGAGCGGCGAAGAGATTGTCGGTCGGGATGTCGAAGAAGCCCTGGATCTGGCCGGCATGCAGGTCGAGGGTCATCACCCGGTCGGCGCCGGCTTCCGTGATGAGGTTCGCGACGAGCTTCGCCGAGATCGGCGTGCGGCCCGAGGTGCGCCGGTCCTGACGGGCATAGCCGAAATACGGGATCACCGCGGTGATGCGCCGCGCCGAGGAGCGGCGCGCGGCGTCGATCATGATGAGCAGTTCCATCAGGTGATCGTTCGCCGGGAACGAGGTCGACTGGACGATGAAGACGTCCTCGCCGCGCACGTTCTCCTGGAGCTCGACGAAGATCTCCATGTCCGCGAAGCGGCGCACGGAGCACAGGGCGAGCGGCCGCTCCAGATAGGCCGCGATCGCCTCCGCGAGAGGCCGGCTCGCATTGCCCGCCACGATCTTGATCGAGGATTTCATCGGTGTTCCATGGTCCTGGCCGCCGCAAGGGTGCCGGGCCCGGCGCGACGCGCCCGGCTCTTACCAGCGGCAGCGGAGCGTCACAATGTTTTCATCGACGCGGGGCCCGGCAACGGGCTTTAGGGCTGCAGCAGCTTGTGCAGGTGGACGATGAAGTAGCGGGTGAGCGCGCTGTCGACGGTCTGCTGGGCCTTGGCCTTCCAGGCCATGGCGGCGCTGGCGTAGTCGGGGAAGATGCCGACGATGTCGAGCTTGGACAGGTCCCGGAAGGTGATGCCCTCGAGGCTCGTGAGCTCGCCGCCGAAGACGAGGTGGAGGAGCTGGGTCGGCTCGGAGGATTGCGACGGCTGGCTGCCTGTGGTGCTCATACGGTCGTCTCCCGCTGCCGGGCCGGGTCGAGGCCCGGCCCCGGGTTGCAAGCGGCGGGCCGGCCGTCAAGCCGGGAATCGCCCGCGCTGCACCAAAGACTCCGCGGATCGTGCGGTGCCGTGCCGGTCGATGCCCCTCTCCCGCGCGGGCGGGGACCTGCCCCGGGGACGGGCACGGCCTTGCCGAAGGCGCCGCCGGGTCCGCAAATTCTCAAAGACCTGGTGCGGCATCCGTTCCGCCGTGAACGGCTTCTGCACTAGCGGCTCGGGAGCTGTGCCTTCGCCCGGTTCAGGGCCTGCATGCAGCCGGCCTCGTCGCCCTTCCCGGCGAGGTCGCGCGCCCGGTTGAGGCTCGCGCGCGCCTCCATGGCCGCGCTGCCGGTGCCGGCCTCCGCAGCCGCCCTCGCCTCGCCCGAGCCGGGTTCCGGTCCCTTCGGCAGGGTGGAGGGCGGAACGTTCCTGGCCTGGGCCGCCTCGCCCTGCGCCTCGCGCCGGCTCGACACCTCCTTGCTCGCCGTCGAGGTCGAGATCACGTCCCGGGTCTGCTCGGAGAGCCGCGGCTCGAAGGCGGCGATCTCCTGCTCGCAGGAGGCGGCCGCGGCCGGCAGGGCGGCGAGCGCCCAGAGGAGGCCGGCGGCGAGGGGCAGGCGTGAGGTCATCGAGCGCGCTCCGAATGGCGGATGCCCGCTCAACCCGGGGATGCCGAGGCAGTTCCGACCGCCGCAGGGCCGTCGGCCGATCGCGGATTGCCTCGTCCGAAATCTGCTTGATGGCTTCGGCATGCGGATGTCGGCTTCGCTCAGGCGGACGGTTCTCCGCCCCTTTCCGCTCCCTCTTTACTTTCCCGGACGACTGCAGCGCCAGCGGAAGGAGATCCGGGAACCAGCACGGTGAGCTGCCGCGAAGCGGCTCCGGTTGCCTCCAGCGTGGCCGACAACGAGCCGATCCTCGATCGCCTCCGGACGCGTCAGCAGACAACAAGAGAAAAGAGAAAGGCCGCCCTGCTGGTGCAGGGCGGCCGGTCTTACGCGGTCCCGACGATCAGGCGCTGAGCTTGTCGCGCAGCGGCAATTGCCGGATGCGCCGGCCGGTGGCCGCGAAGACCGCGTTGACGATGGCCGGCGCCACGGGCGGAACGCCCGGCTCGCCGACGCCGCCGAGCGGCCGGCCGTAATCGGTTCCCGGCAGCAGATGGACGTCGATCACCTTCGGGGCCGCATCGATGCGGGTCAGCTCGTAGGTGTCGTAGTTGTCCTGCACCGCCCGGCCGTTCTTGAAGGTGATCTCGGCCGTGAGCGCGAGGCCCATGCCCATCACCACCGCGCCTTCGAGCTGGGCGCGGATGCGCTCCGGGTTCACCTGCGGCCCGCAATCGATGGCGATGTCGACCCGGTGCACGGTGATCTCGCCCTTCGGCCCGACCTCCACCTCGGCGGCAGCGGCCGTGTAGGTGACGAAGCTGTAATGGCCGGCGATCCCGAGCCCCCGGCCTTGTCCGACCTTGCGGCCCCAGCCGATGCCGTTCGCCGCCGCCTCGATCACCCGGCGCAGGCGGCCGGTGTCGATGGGATAGCGCGACGGATCCTCGCCGTAGTTCCAGGCATCGCCGATCTTGACCGGATCGATGATCCGGGGCGGGCCGATCAGGTCGAGCAGGTAGTCCTTCGGGTCGCGGCCGGCCGCATGGGCGAGTTCCGCCACGAAGGACTGGATCGCGAAGGCATGCGGGATGTTCGACACCGACCGGAACCAGCCGATGCGCACATGCGCCTCGGCGCTCGGGTTCTCCATCCGCATGTTCGGGATGGCGAAGGGCGTGTTGACGAGCCCCATGCCGAGTTCGACCGGGATCTCGTTCTCGGCACCATCCACGAAGATCGAGCCGATGGTCGGGGCGACGCTGCGGTGCAGCCACGCCACCGGCATGCCCTTCTGGTCGAGGCCCGCCTCCAGGTGCTCCACCGAGACCGTGTGGTAGTAGCCGTGGTGGAGGTCGTCCTCGCGGGTCCAGGTCAGCTTCACGGGCGCGCCGTCCATGGCCTTGGAGCAGAGCGCCGCCTCGACCGCGTAGTCGGGCTTGGACTTGCGCCCGAAGCCGCCGCCGAGCAGCGTCACGTTCACCGTGACCTTGTCGGCGCCGATGCCGAGGCGCTTGGCGATGCGGTCGCGGGTCGCCTGCGGCGCCTGGGTGCAGGCCCAGGCCTCGACCTGCCCGTCCTTGATCCGCACGGTGGCGGCCGGCGGCTCCATCGGGGCCTGGACGAGGTGGGGGATGTAGTACTCGGCCGTGACGCGCTTGGCCGCGCTCTTCATGGCCGCATCGACGTCGCCCTCCTGGCGCACGACCTTGCCGGGCTTGCGGGAGGCCTCCTCCAGCTGCGCCCGGTAGGCGTCCGAATCGTAAGCGGCGTGCGGGCCGTCGTCCCAGGTGATCGCGAGGGCCTCGCGGCCCTTGATCGCCGCCCAGGTGTTCTTCGCGATGACCGCGACGCCGCCCAGCGGCTGGAACTCCACCGGCGGGGCCGGCGGGTCGATCGGCACCACCTTGACCACGCCCGGCACCTTCAGGGCGGCCTCGGCGTCGAAGGACTTCACCTTGCCGCGGAAGACCGGCGGGCGGGCGACCACCGCGTACAGCATGCCGTCGAGGCGGGTGTCGAGGCCGTACCACGCCTTGCCGGTGGTGATGTCGTGGTTGTCGATGAGGCCGATCCGCCCCTTGCCGATGTAGCGGAAGGCGGCCGGGTCCTTCAGGCGGACCGCATCGCCCTTCGGCACCGGAAGCTTCGCAGCAGCGGCAGCCATCTCGCCGTAGCCCGCCTGCTTCGCCGACTTGGCGTGACGCAGGACATGGTTCTCGGCCGTCACCTCTGCGGCGGGCACGCCCCATTGCTGGGCCGCCGCCTGGATCAGCATCTGGCGGGCCGCCGCGCCGACCCGGCGCATCGGCACGAAATAGTGGCGCAGCGAGCGCGAGCCGTCCGTGTCCTGGTTGCCGAACCGCGCCTCGTCGCCCGGGGCCTGGGCGACCTTGACCTTGGCCCAGTCGGCGTCGAGCTCGTCGGCGACCACGAGGGCGATCGAGGTGCGCACCCCCTGCCCCATCTCGGAGCGGTGGCAGGTCACCGTCACGGTGCCGTCGGGCGCGATGGCGACGAACAGGGTCGGGTCGTCGCGCCAGCCATGCGGCATGGCGTCGGCGCCGAACGCCTTCGGCTCGTCCGCGGCCCGGACCGGGCTGCGCAGCGAGAGGGCGAGCACCAGGGCGCCCGCGCCGCCGATGAGCGCGCGGCGGCTGACATTGCTGAGCGCGGAGCCGGGCTCCGCCCGGGTGACGAGATCGGAATCCTGGATCACAGGCGCTCTCCCTGGCTGGCCTTCGGGGTCACGCCGGCCGCCTGCTTGATGGCGGCGCGGATGCGCGGATAGGTGCCGCAGCGGCAGAGATTGCCGCTCATGGCCTGGTCGATATCCGCATCGCTGGGCTGGGGCGTGTCCTTGAGGAGGGAGGCCGCCTGCATGATCTGCCCGGTCTGGCAGTAGCCGCACTGCGCCACGTTGAGGTCGCGCCACGCCACCTGCAGCGGGTGGTTGCCGTCGGGGGACAGTCCCTCGATGGTCACGACCGGCTGCCCCTCCGCCGCCGAGACCGGGGTCTGGCAGGCGCGCACGGCGGTGCCGCCGACATGGATGGTGCAGGCCCCGCAGGCCGCGATGCCGCAGCCGAACTTGGTGCCGGTCAGCCCCAGCTCGTCGCGCAGGTACCAGAGGAGCGGCATGTCGGGATCCCCGTCATAGGCCCGCTCCGCACCGTTCACGGTGAGTTTGATCATCATCGCCCTCCGGCTGTCGGGTGAGCGGCGCACCCCGCGGACACGCTTCCGGTCGCGGTGCGCGGCTGTCCTCGATCACAACGGTTCCAATCTGGCGGTCCTAAGCCGGGCCCTCCGGGGCCCGCAACTGCGCCGGGCGCGACCCCGGTCTGCACCGCCTGCGGGAACGAATCCCGTCGCCGCAAGATCTGGGTCGGGCGCGCGGTTCGGGAAGGGCTTTTCGGAGAAATCGGACCGATTCGCCCGCGAGACCGGGCCGGCCTTGGCCGTTTCTGCAGCGGAGCAGAGCGTTTACGGCCGATTCGGCTCTGCTGACGTCATCCCGACGACAGGCGCGCCGGCGGGGAGAGGAAGCCCCGCGGATGGGCCGGCGGGAACGGAGACCGCCGCGCCCGCGGCTCCGCGCTCATCAGTCGAACAGCGAGCCCTGCCGGGCCGGCCCCGCGGGCCCGCGCTTCGCCGCGGCGCGGCGGGGCGGGGCGCCCTCGACCACCGCTGCCACCTTGCCGTCCTGGAACTCGACCGTGATGCGGCCGGCGGCGCGCGCGGCCTCGGCCTCGGCCAGGGGGCGGCCCTCCGCATCGAGGACGAGGGCATAGCCGCGCGCCAGCACCGCCCGGTAGTTCAGGCTGTCGAACAGGGCGGCGGCGCCCGCGAAGCGGCTGCGGCGCCGCTCCAGGTCGCGGTCCTGCGCCTGCGCGAGGCGCTGGGCGAGGCCGTTCAGGCGCTCGCTCCGCACCGCGACGAGGCGTTCCAGCGCGTGGCGCGGCCGGTGGTCGATGGCCGCAAAGCGCTCGCGGGCGCGGGCGAGGCGCAGGGCCGGCGGGTGGCGGGCAAGGGCCTGGAGCAGGCGCGCGAGGCGCCGCTGCGCGGTCCGCGCGCCCTCGGCCAGCGCCGGGCGCAGCCGCGCCTCCGCGAGGTCGAGGCGCTGGCGCTTGACCGCGAGCAGCGCCTCCGGGCTCGGGATGACGCGCGCGAGCCCCCTGAGGTCGCTGCGCCGCCGCTCGATGGATCGCGCCAGCGCCGCCGCGTGGCGCCGCGCCAGACCGTCGAGATCCGCCAGGAGGTCGAGGCGCACCGGCACCGCCATCTCGGCGGCGCCGGTCGGGGTCGGGGCGCGGCGGTCGGCGGCGTGGTCGATCAGCGTCACGTCGGTCTCGTGGCCGACCGCGGAGATCAGCGGGATCGCGCTCTCGGCCGCGGCCCGGACCACGATCTCCTCGTTGAAGCTCCACAGATCCTCGATCGAGCCGCCGCCGCGGGCGACGATCAGCACGTCCGGCCGCGGGATCGGGCCGTCGGGAGCGAGCGCGCTGAAGCCCCGGATTGCCGCCGCCACCTCCTCGGCCGAGCCCTCCCCCTGTACCCGCACGGGCCAGACCAGGACGGGGCGCGGGAAGCGGTCCTCCAGCCGGTGGAGGATGTCGCGGATCACCGCGCCGGTCGGCGAGGTGACGACGCCCACCACCCGCGGCAGGTAGGGAAGCGGGCGCTTGCGGGCGGCGTCGAACAGGCCCTCGGCGGCGAGAAGCCGGCGGCGCTCCTCCAGGAGCGCCATCCAGGCGCCGGCGCCCGCGGGCTCCAGCGCCTCGATGATGATCTGATAGGCGGACTTGCCCGGGAAGGTGGTGATCCGCCCGGTGGCGACGACCTCCAGTCCCTCCTTCGGGCGGTGGCGCAGCCGGGCAAGCGTGCCCTTCCAGATCACCGCGTCGATCTTGGCGCCGCCGTCCTTGAGCGAGAAATAGGCGTGGCCCGAGCTGTGCGGGCCGCGATAGCCCGAGATCTCGCCCCGCAGCCGCACATGCCCGAACGCGTCCTCGAGCGTGCGCTTGAGCGCCGCGGCGAGCTCCGTGACCGACCATTCGGGCGCGTTGGCCGGCGCGGCGACGGCGAGGGACGCAGGAAGAGGCGAAGCGGACATGCCCGCGAGGCTAGCCGCATGCCCCGCCCCGCGGAAGGCCGGCCGGGGCGCCGCCTGTCGACGGCCCCCGGCCCGTGTCATGCGCGCATCAGGGCGATGCGGTACGCGAGGGGGGGTTCGGAGCGGTTTATGCCCCCTCGAACCGCCCGCTCGCATGAGCGAGCATCGTGTAGACCTTGCCGGTCTCGGAGGTCAGGTAGGCGTTCGCCCGGCGCGGATCCTTGTCGGCGCGGGACACCTCGCCGAGCAGGCGCTCGAATTCCCGCACATAGCGGTCGACGGTGCGCTGGAACTCCGGCTCGGCCTGGTAGCGGCGGCGGATCTCGTCGAAGGTCTGCTGGCCCTGCGCCGTGTAGAGATCGCGGGTGAACAGGTTCGACTCGCCCTGCCGGTAACGCTCCCAGAGGGTCACGGCGGCCTGATGATCAATCATCCGGGCGATGTTGCCGGAGATCGAGTCGATCGTGCCGAGCCCTTCGTCCGCGCCGCGCTTGGGGCCGCCCGCCTCGGCCGGAGCCTCGTCCTGCGAGGCGCGGCTGAGGAGGTCGGACAGCCAGCCGGTGCCGCCGGGCTTCGCCCTGCCCGCCGGGGCGGCCGGCGCGGGCGCAGCGGGGGCGGGCCGCATCGCGGGCCCCCGCGCCGCCGGGGTCGCAGCCGGAGCCGGCCGCGCGGGCGCCGGAGCGGCGGGCCGCCCGGCCTCGGCCACGCGCGACGCCTCCGCCGACCGGATCTCGGCCGACCGGATCTCGGCCGTCTTGGGCGCCGCCACGTCGACGGCGCGGCCGGACCGGGCGACCAGGGCCGAGAGCTCGTTGAGGGCCTTGATCTGGTCGGCCACCACCCGGCGCATCTCGCTCGTCGCGTCCTGCGTCTCCTGCGGGATCGCGGTCACGCCCTGCTGGAGGTCGGTCCGGATCTCGTCGAGGGTCCGGCGGATGTCGGCGGCCATGCCGCGCAGGGACTCGACCGTGCCCTGGAACCGGGTCGCGGCCTCGCCGAAGGCGCCCTGGAGCTCGCCCGAGGCGCCCTCGACCACCTTGCGCACGGCCTCGGCCGCCTGGGTGCCCTGCGCGTCCGCGCTGCCGCGCAGCCGCTCGAACGCCTCGGCCAGTGCTTCGCCGGCCGAGCGCGCACTCTCCGCCAGGGCCGAGCTCAGGGCCTGCGTGCGCGCTTCGACGCCGCGGAGCGTCTCCTCGACGCGCCCGCCGAGGCCCTCGGTCGAGGCCGTGAGCGCCGTGGCCCGCTCGTCGATGCGCGCGAGCAGCCCGTCGATCGCCGCCTGCCGCTCCGTCAGGGCGGCGGCCATGCGGCCCTCGACCCCTTCGAGCTGGCCCGCGGCCTCGGTCAGGGTCGCGAGGTGCTGGCGGGTGGACTCGCCCAGGGCCTTGCCGCGGGCGTCCAGGGCGGCGGCGAGGCTCGATGCCTGCCGCAGCGCCCCGGTCGCCGCGTCCTGCAGCGCCGCGACCCGGCCCGAGACGTGCTCGGAGGCCCGGCCCGTCTCCTCGGCGATCTCGGCGAGCGCCCCCTGGATCTGCTGGACCCGGCCCGCGAGCCCGTCCTCGATCGCGATCAGGTTGTCGCCCGCGCTGCCGATGAGTTCCTGCAGGCCGAGGCAGGCGCTCTCGACCCGCCCGAGCAGGGCGCCGAGGTCACCGCCGAGCCGCGCATTGACCTGCGTGAGGGCCTCCACCGCTCGGGCCGCCCCCTGGTCGGCCGCCGCGTCGAGGGAGGCGGCGGCGCGGGACACGGCCTCGGCGAGCTCCTGGCTGCGCCGGTGCAGGGTGTCGAGCACGGCGCCGACCCCCTGCTCCAGACTCTGCCCCAGGGCCTCTGAGCGTTCGCCCAGCGCCGAGACGAGGGCGGTGCCGGGACCGTCCACCAGGGCGCGCAGGGCGGCGACCTGCTGGTCGAGGCCGCCGACCACCGTGGCCCCGCTCGCCTCCAGGCTGGCGACGAGGGCGGTGCCGCGCGCGTCGATCGCCTCCTGCAGGGCGCGGGCGCTGTCCTCGAGGGTGCGGCCGAGGGCCTGCCCGCGGCCGTCGACGATCTCGGCGAGCGCCCCCACCCGCTCGTCGAGGCTGCGGGAGAGCGCCGCCCCCGGCCCGTCGAGGGCCTGGACGAGCTCCCGCGCGGTCTCGGCGAGGCTGCGGGAGAGCGTCGCGCTGCGCTGGTCGATGAGGGCGGCGAGCGCCGCCGCCCGGCGGTCGAAGCCGCTGGCGAGGCTGGCATTGCGCTCGTCGAGGGCCGCCTCGAGCGCTGCGCTCCGCTCGTCGAGGGCCTGGGTGAGCGCCGCCGTGCGGGCATCCACCAGGGCCGCGTAAGCGTCGCTGCGGTCGTCGAAGGCGTCGGCGAGCGCCTCGCCCCGGGCCGCGACCAGGGCCGCGAAGGCGCGCATGCGGCCGTCGATCCGCGCCGTGAAGGCGGCGCTGCGCTCGTCCACCGCCCCCGACAGGGCCTCGCTGCGCTCCTGCAGCAGCGCCGCGAGCGCCTGGGCCCGGGTCTCGACGGTCTCGGCGAAGGCGTCCGCCCCCGCCGCGACGGTGCCGTCGAGCGCGGCGATCTGCGCCTGCAGCCGCGCCGCGAGTGCCTCGCCGCGCTCGTCGAGCACGCGCCGGAACTCCTCGGTCCGGCCCTCGACGAGGCCCGCAAAAGCGGCATCGCGCTCGGCCATCGCCTCCGAGAACGCGGCGATGCGGGCCTGCAGCGTCGAGCCCAGCGCCCCGCTGCGGCTCTCGATCAGCCCGAGGAACTCCGCGGCGCGTCCGTCGAACAGGGAGACCAGGGCCTGCGTGCCCTGCTCCACCGCCTCCGACAGGGCGGCGACGCGCTCCTGCAGCGCCCGCGCGGCGGCGTCGCCCGCGCCCATTGCCTCGGTGAGCGCCTGCCCGCCCCGCTCCAGGGTGCCGGAGAGGGACTGCATCCGCTCGTCGAGGACGGAGGCGAGCGTCGTCGTGCGGGCGTGCATCTCGCGGGCGAGCGCCGTCTGGCGGGCGTCCAGCAGGGCGGCGATCGCCCGCTCGTTCTCCTCCAGCACCTCCCGCAGACCCGCCCCCCCGTCGAGGAGCTGCGCGAGGGCCGCGCGGCGCTCCTCCACGAGGCCGGAGAAGGCCTGGGCGCCCCGCTCGACCGCCGTGCCGAGGTCGTCGATGCGCGCCTGCAGGCTCTGGCCGAGAGACACGACGCGGTCGTCGACCGCGCGTGCGAAAGCCTCGGCGCGGCCGTCCACCAGGGCTGCGAGGGCGTTCGCCCGGGTCTCGACCGTTTCGGCGAAGGCCGCCCCCCGGCGCTCCACCAGGAGATCCAGGGCGGCGATGCGCCGGTCGAACAGGGTGGCGAGGTCGCGGGTGCGCTCGTCCACCGCCCCGGTCAGGTCGCCGACCTGCGCCTCCAGCTGCCGCACCAAGCCCTGACCCCGCTCGTCGAGGACGCTGCCGAGCGCGCCCGCCTGCCCGTCGAGGAGGCCGCGCATCGCCGCGGCGCGCTGATCGAGGATGTCGTGGAGAGCCCGGATGCGCTCGTCGAGGCTGGCGCGCAGGATCTCGGCCTGCCCGTCGAGCAGGGCGTGGATCATCGCGGCCTGCTCGTCCACGAGGCTGCCCAGCCGTTTCAGCCGGTCCTCGAAGGCGTGGTCGACGCTCGCGCCGCGCTCGGTGAACAGCTCGGCGAGCGCGGCCGTGCGGGCCACGACGCCCTCCTGCAGGCGGGTCCCGCCGGCCTCGAGGGTGCGGTCGGCCTCGGCCACCGCCTCCTGGAGGCGCCCGACGATGGTCTCGCCCCGGCGCTCCAGCAGCTCGGCGAGCGAGGCGCCGCCGCGGTCGAACAGCCGGGCAAGCTCCGTCACCCGCTGGCCGAGGGTCCCGAACATCGCCCGGCCGCGCTCGTCGAGCTCGGCCGCCATGGCGGCGGTGCGCTCCTCCACGAGGCGGTTCAGCATCTCGGCCCGGCCCTCGAAGGCCGCACGGATCGCCTCCGCATGGCCGGCGAGGTCGCGGCTCGCGGTCCCGCTCTGGGTCTCGACGAAGCTGACGAGCTCGCGGGTGCGGGCGGAGAGTTCTTCGTCGATGGCGCGGGTGCGCGTCTCGATCTGGCGCAGGATCTCCTGGGCCTGGCCGCCGAACGTGTCCTCGATGAGCCGGCTGCGCTCATCGAGGGCCGCGGCCACGCCATCGAGGCGCCGCAGCACGCGCTCGTCGAAGCGGCTGGCGCCCGCATCCATGCGTTCGGTCAGCTCCTCGGTGCGGCGGCCAAGCTCGCTGCCGATCTCGCCCGCCCGTGCCAGCAGCGCGTCGCTCATCGCCTGGCTCTGGGCCGTGATCGCCCGCACGAGCTCGTCGGCGCGGGCGTCGAGCGCCTGGGCGACCTCGCGCCCGCCCTCCGCCATGGCCCGGGCGATCTCGCCGGCCCGGACGATCAGCGCCTCGTTGAGCGCGGTGGCGCGGGCCCCGAGATGCTTGTCGACATGCCCGACGAGCGTATCGAAATTCGCGCTGATCTCGGCGCTGCGCCGGGCGGAGCGCTCCTCCAGGGCGCCGAGCTGGGTCTCGACGACATCGCGCGCCTCGCGGGTGCGCTCCGCGATGCTCTCGGCCACCGCCCGGCCCTGCACCGTGATGACGCGATCCATCTCCTCCAGGCGCGTCGCCACCGTCTGCGAGAACTCGCCCGTGTCGCGGGCGATGCGGTCGGCCAGGATGTCGCCCCGGGCGATGAGGTCCTGGAGGGCGGCGAGGCGGTTCGTCAGCGCCTCGTCGATGGCCTTCCCGCTCGTCTCGGCGGTGCTGGCCAGCGTCTCGCCGGTGCGCAGCAGCGCGTCGTTGACGCGTGCGCCCTGGCTGGTGACGGCGAGCACGATGTCGCGGCCGACTCCGGCGAGCCGGGTCTGCGTCTCGTCGGCATGCCGACCGATCAGGGAGACGAGCTCGCGGCCGTGACCGTCGAAGGCCGTCTCGACCTCGCCGATCCGCGTCGAGAGCACGCTTCCCACCTCCTCCGCCGAGCGGGCGATCGCCGCCGCCGCCTCCCGGGCCCGCTCCGCCAGAGCCTCGGCCGAGCGACGCAGAGCCTCGTCGGCCTCCGTCGTGCGCGCCGCGACGCGGCTGCCGGCCTCGTCCGCCGCGCCGACCAGGGCGGCCGTCGCCGCCGTCACGCGGGCATCGAGCCCGCCGGTCGCCGCCTCGGCGGCTCCGGACACCGCCGCGGCGAGCGCCTCCGCCCGGGACACGACCGCGTCGAGGGCGTGGCGCAGGGATTCGTCCGCCTCGGCCGTGTGGGCCATGACGCGGCCCTCGGCCTCCGCGGCCGCCTGCAGGAAGGCCTCCGCCACGCCCACGAGCCGCGCATCGACCGCGCCGGTCGCCGTTTCGGTCGAGCGGGTGATCGCCGCTGCCACATCCTCGGCCCGCTCCGCCAGGGCTTCGACCGAGCCGCGCAGGGCCTCGTCCGCCTCCGCCGCACGCGCGCCGACGCGGCCCTCGACCTCCTCGGCCGCCCGCAGGAAGGACTCTGCAAGACCCACAAGCCGCGCGTCGACCATGCCCGTGGCGGAATCCGCCGAGCGGGCTATCACCGCCGCTACGTCCTCGGCCCGCTCCGCCAGCGCTGCGACCGAGCGGCGCAGGGCCTCGTCCGTCGCGGCCGCGCGCGCACCGAGGTGACCCTCGACCTCCTCGGCCGCTCGCAGGAAGGACTCTGCGAGGCCCGCAAGCCGCGCGTCGACCGTGCCCGTGGCGGAATCCGCCGAGCGGGTAATCGTCACCGCCACGTCCTCGGCCCGCTCCGCCAAGGCTTCGACCGAGCGGCGCAGGGCTTCGTCGGCCTCCGCCGTGCGCGCGGTCAGGCGCGCCCCGACCTCGTCCGCCGCGCCGAGCAGCGCAGTGGTGGCTGCGGCCATGCGGCCGTCGAGGCTGCCCGTCGCGGCCTCGACCGCCTGCACGAAGGCCGAGGCGACGCTGCCGATGCGCGCATCGACCGTCCCGGTCGCCATCTCGGCCGAGCGGGCGATCGCGACCGCGGCATCCCGCGCCCGCAGGACGACGAACTCCACCGCCTCGCGCAGGGCGGTATCGGTCTCGGTCATCTGGGCGCCGATGCGGCCGCGCGCCTCCTCGGCCGCCTGCGAGAAGGTCGAGGCGACGCTGCCGATGCGTGCATCGACCGCGCCAGTCGCCGTCTCGGCCGACCGGGCGATCGCCGCCGCCACGTCCTCGGCGCGCTCGGCCAGCGCTGCGACCGAGCGGCGCAGGGCCTCGTCCGCCTCGCCCGTGCGGCTGTCGATCCGCGCGCAGGCCTCCTCGGCGGCCTGCAGGAAGGTCGTCGCGACGCCGGCCGTGCGGGCATCGAGGGCGCCCGTCGCGGTCTCGGTCGCGCGGACCACCGCGCTCGCCGCGGCCTCGATGCGCTCCAGGGCCTCGCGCATCTGCGCGCCGGTCTCGTCGATCCGGGCGTGGAGCAGGCGGGTGCCCTCCTGGGCGGCGCCGAGCAGGCGGGCCGCCGCGGCGCCGCTCGTGGTGCCGAAGGCGGAGGCAAGGTCCTCGGCGCTCTGGCGGACGATCTCGACGCTCTCGGCCGTGCGGGCGCCGACCGCCTCCGTGGCGGCCTCGGCCGTGCGGCGCAGCATCTCCGCCACCTCGGCGGCGCGGGCGCCGATCTCGGCCGTGGCGGATTCGGCGGCCTGGCGGAACAGGTCGGACGCCTCCGTGGTGCGGCTGCCGAGCTCCGTGCTGGTCGTCTCCAGGGTGCGGCGGAAGACCTGCGCGGCCTCGACCGTGCGGGTGCCGAGCGCTCCGCTGGCGGCCAAGGCCGCACGCCGCATCGTCTCGGCAGCCTCGGCCGCCCGGGCCTCGATCTCGCCGGATGTGGTGGCGAGCGCGCTGCGGAAAGCCTCGACCGCATCGGCGCCCGAGAGGGCGGCGGCCTGCGCGCCATCCTCCGCGGCGCGCCGGAAGGCTGCGACCGCCTCCGCCGTGCTCGCCCCGACCGTCTCGGCCGTTCCGCTGCCCGCCGCCCGGATCGCGTCCGCAGCCTCGGCGGTGCGCGCGCCCACCGCCTCCGTGGCGGCCTCGGCGGCGTGCCGGAAGGACTCGGCGGCCTCGGCCGCGCGGGCATCGATCTCGCGCGCGACCTCGGCGGCCGCCTGCCGCAGGGCGGCGATCGCCGCACCGGTGCGGCCGTCGAGCGCGTTCTGCAGGGTGTCGGATGCGGTCGCGAAGGCGGCGGTCGCCGTCGCCGTGCGCTCGGCCATCAGGCCCGCCACCCGCTCGCCGGTCTCGGCGAGGCCGCGCTCCAGAGCGCCGCCATGGACGACCAGCGCCTCCTCGACCCGGCCGATCGTCTCGTCGAGCCGGCCGGACAGGTCGGCGGCGCGCACGCCGATGGCCTGGGCGGCCTCCTCGACGAGGGCGGAGACCTCCTCGCGCAGCCGCGCCGCGCGGGTCGCGAAGGCATCGAGCACGCCGTCGCTCGCCTGGCTAAGCGCCCCCTCGGTGGCGCGGGCCCGCGCCTCCAGCGTCTCGACCACGCGGGCGCCCGCCCCCTCGATCTCCTCGCGCAGGGCCGTCGAGCGGTCGGTGATATGGGCGGCGAGCGCGTTGCCGGAGGCGGCGAAGCGCTGCGTGATGGTGTCGCCCGTCTCGGCGAAGCGCTCGGTGAGGTCGGAGCCGCGGGCGAGCAGGCGCTCCTCCAGCGCGGCCGCCGAACGCTCGAAGGTCTCGCGGACCTGGGCGCTCTCGCGGTTGAGCGTCTCGATCACGCCGGCGCCGGTCTGGCCGAGGACGCGGGCGACCTCGCCCGCACTGTCGGAGAGGGCCGTGGTGAGGAGGCCGCTCGTGTGCCCGATCGCCCGCGTGACCTCGTCGGTCCGCGCCTGCAGGGTCGCCGCCAGGGCGTCGCCGGCCTCGCCGAGGCCGGTCCTGATGCCCTCACCCGTGGCGGCGAGGCGCTGGAGGAGCCCGTCGCCCTCGCCGGAAACGGCCTGCGCCACCCGCTCGCCGGTCTCGGCGAGGGCCGTGGTGATCTCCTCGCCCTTGCGCCCGAGCGCCGTGGTGATCTCCTCACCGCGGCTGCCCAGGGAGGCGGTGACGCGCTCGCCGACCCCGTCGACGGCGGCGACGATCCGGGTCGCCGCGGTATCGAGTTCCTGGGTCAGGTTCTGGTGCGAGCCCTGGATCGCGCCGCGCACGCGCTCGGCATTGGCGACGATGGATTCGCGCTGGGCGACGAGCTCGTCGACGAGGGCGCGGATGCGGATCTCGTTGTCCGAATAGGCCCGCTCCAGGGTCGAGATCTCGCCGCGCACCAGGGTCTCGAGCTCGCCCGCGCGGGCGAGCGCCCGCTCGACGCCGTCGCCCACCGCCGCCACCTCGCGGCGGACGGCCTGCGACATCGTCAGCACGGCATCGGTCGAGAACGCCTCCGGCTCGGCGAGGCGGATCGCCACATCCCCAACCGCGCGGGCGACGAGGCGCATCTCCTGGGCCCGCACGGCCAGCATGGCGGCGATGAAGAACAGCAGCACGGGCGCCAGCACGGCCGCGGCGCCGACCGCCCCCTGGAGCCCCGAGAGGCCGGCGAGGAAGCCCCGGATGTCGCCGTTCGCTTGGGCCCAGGCGAGGCCCGCGAAGCCCGCAAGCCAGATCGCGGCGGCGAGGAAGGCCAGGAGATAGGGGGTGCGCGAGGGCTGCACGCGCAGGCTCTGGCGCATGGCGCCGATGCCGCGGCGGTCGTCATTGGCCACGAGGGAGCGGTCGGGCGGCAGCAGGCCGCCCTCGCGGCGGGCCTCGCGCTCCAGCTCCGGCATCACGCTGCCGTCGAAGGCGGGCTCGCCGGAGCGGCCGTTCGGACGGTGCGGGGTGGAGAGCGGGTCGGCGTCCTCGACATCGGGCAGGCGGGGCTCCACCCGGCTGCCCTCGGCGGACGGCGTCTGGTCCAGGTTCAAGGCCTGCTCAATCGCCGACAGCGCCGCTTCCGTCGGGTCCTTGAGCTTCTTTTCGGTTGCCATCGAACGCCTCGTTACGCCGTGAACGCCGGCGACGGATCCCGCGGGCGCTCGCCGCCCCCAGGGTGTCCCGCCCGCCCCCGGACCTGCCGGCCGGGACGCGAGGCCCCGCCATTTACCAATCGGACCTTAGACGCAAGGAGTACCAGCCCGATACCCGATCCGGTCGAACCGGTCCAAAAACCTTAACCGAATGGTTACCATAAGCGTGGCGGTTCGCGTTGTCCCGGGCTATCCCACGGGCGCGCAAGGATTCCCGCCGGCGGCGGGGATCGGCGCGGCATGGGAATCGCGCTGTGGATAGTCCGTGAGGATTACGGAGCCCGCGCCATGGACGCCCCCGAGATTCTTCTCGACCGCGCGCATCTTGCGCGCGAGACTTTTGGCGACACGGATCTCGCCCGCGAGGTGCTGACCCTGTTCCGCAGCCAGTGCGAGCGGTTTGGCCCCGCCCTGGCGGAGGCCGCACGGCCTGCCCGTGAGCGGGCCGACCTCGCCCACACGCTCAAGGGCTCGGCGGCCGGGGTAGGGGCGCGGCGCGTCGGCGCACTCGCGGCAGAGCTGGAGCGGGTTCTGCGCCGGGAGGACGAGGCCGCCGCCGCAGCCCTGCTGCCGCGCCTCGCGGCGGCCCTGCGCGAGACCCTGGCGGCGTTCTGACCCGCGTCGGGACGCCGCGGCGCAGTCCGCCCCCTGCGGCAACGGTGCCGCCGCGCGCGGGACCGGGTGGCGAACGGCGCGCTTGCATTCCGTCCCCCGTCCCGCCAATCAGGCGCTGCCGCGGGGCCGCAGACGGTCCGCGCGGCAGGAGGCTCGGAGCGCGCGATGGTCCAGATCACCTACGTCGATGCCGCAGGCACGCCCCGCACCGTCGAGGGCGCGGTCGGCTCGACCGTGATGGAGACCGCGATCCGCAACAACGTGCCGGGCATCGACGCCGAGTGCGGCGGCGCCTGCGCCTGCGCCACCTGCCACGTCTACGTGGATCCGGAATGGGCGGAGGCGGTGGGGCCCGCCGAGCCGATGGAGCAGGACATGCTCGACTTCGCCTCGGACGTGCGCCCGAACTCGCGCCTCTCCTGCCAGATCCGCCTCAAGCCGGAGCTCGATGGGCTCACGGTGACGACCCCGACCCGGCAGGGCTGACCGGTCGGTCTCCGAACCGGGTCGTCCGGACGGTATCAGGTCGCCACCGGCCGGGCCGCCCCTGAGGGATGAAACCGGCCGAATGAGTGCTCCCGCCCGTGGCAGCCGCCCAGGTCAGGTTCGATTTAGCGCACCAGCTCCCGCATCGCCCCGTCGATCCCCTCCAGGGTGAGGGGGAACATCCGGCCAGAGAAGATCTGCCGGATCATCGCGATCGACTGGGTGTAGGGCCAATGCGCCTCGGGCACCGGGTTGAGCCAGACCGCCTTCGGGAAATGGTCGAGGATGCGGGCGAGCCAGACCTGCCCCGCCTCCTCGTTCCAGTGCTCGACCGAGCCGCCCGGCATGGCGATCTCGTAGGGCGACATCGATGCGTCGCCGACGAAGACCACCCGGTAGTCGGACGGGTAGGTGCGGATCACGTCGAGGAGCGGCGTGCGCTCCGCATGGCGCCGCCGGTTCTCGGTCCACACCGTCTCGTAGGGGCAGTTGTGGAAGTAGAAATGCGCGAAGTGCTTGAACTCGGAGCGCGCCGCCGAGAACAGCTCCTCGGCCAGCTCCACGTGCCAGTCCATCGAGCCGCCGACATCGAGGAAGAGCAGCACCTTCACGGCGTTGCGGCGCTCGGGCCGCAGGCGCAGGTCGAGATAGCCGGATTTCGCCGTCTCCCGGATGGTGCCGTCGAGGTCGAGCTCCTCCGCCGCCCCCGTGCGGGCGAAGCGGCGCAGGCGGCGCAGGGCGAGCCGCATGGTGCGCGTGCCGAGCTCCTCCGATCCGTCCAGGTCCTTGAAGCTGCGCTGGTCCCAGACCTTCACGGCCCGGAAGTTGCGGTTGCCGTCCTGGCCGAGGCGGATGCCCTCCGGGTTGTAGCCGTAGGCGCCGAAGGGCGAGGTGCCGGCCGTGCCGATCCATTTCGAGCCGCCCTGGTGGCGGCCCTTCTGCTCGGCGAGCCGGGCCTTGAGGGTCTCGAACAGCTTGTCCCAGCCGAGCGCCTCGAGCTGACGCTTCTCCTCCTCGGACAGGTACTTCTCGGCGAGCTTGCGCAGCCATTCCTCGGGGATGGCCCGCGGCTCGACGGCCTCGCCGAGGGACTCGATACCCTTGAAGACCTGCCCGAAGACCCGGTCGAACTTGTCGAGGTTGCGCTCGTCCTTCACCAGCGCGGCCCGCGACAGGTAGTAGAAGTCCTCGACCCGCTGGCCCGCGAGGTCGCGGTCGAGGGCGTCGAGCAGGGTCAGGTACTCGCGCAGCGTGACCGGGACCTTGGCGGCGCGCAGCTCGGTGAAGAAGGTCAGCAGCATGCGCGATCAACGCGCCAGGCGGGCCGCGAGGTCAAGCCCCGCTCGGGCGCGCGAGGGGCCGGGCGGGATGCCGCGGGCGCGTCTCGCGGGCGAGGTTCCAGACGATGCCGCCGACGATCAGCCCCGCGCCGACGAACAGCCAGGGATCGAGGGGCTCGCCGTAGAGCTGCCAGCCGATCAGCGCGATGAGCGGCAGGCGCAGGAAGTCGAGGGGCACCACCAGGATCGCGTCGCCGCGCCGGTAGGCGCTGGTCAGGCACCAATGAGAGGAGAGGCCGGCGAGGCAGACCACCGCGAGCGCGATGCCGTGATGAAGGGCATCGAAGGCGGCGGCCGGGGCGGCGGGGAAGAGCCGGGCCGCCGCGAGGTTCATCGGCAGCTGCATGGCATTCATCCAGAACAGGATGGCGAGCGTGCTGTCGCTGCGCGTGAGCGCCTTGGTGGCGATGGCGGTGAGCGCGAAGGCGAGCGCGGCGCCGAGCACGAGCAGGCTCGCCGGCTGGAGCGCCGCGAAGCCCGGCCGCAGGATCGCCAGCACGCCGAGGAAGCCGAGCCCGACCGCGCCCGCGCGGCTGACGGTCAGCCGCTCGCGCAGGATCAGCACGGCGAGCAGCGTCACCCAGGCGGGCGTGGTGAATTCGAGCGCGAACACGACCCCGAGCGGCAGGAGCGTGACGCCGGCCGACCATGCGTAGTTGCCGGACCAATGGGCGGTGTTGCGCAGGAGGTGGAGCGGCAGCCGCGAGGGGGCGAGCGACCGGCCGCGGGCGAGGGCGACGAGCCCGACGATGACGACGCCCGCAGCCGCCCGCGCGCCCAGTATGTCGAACAGGCCGAGCGCGGGCGCGAGTTCGCGCACCGCGAGCGCGGTCGCCGAGAAGGACAGGAGCGCGCCCGCCATCCAGAGGACGACAGCGGCGAGGTCGGGGATCGGCCGCACCGTCAGGGCCAGCGCACCGTCGGCGGCATGGAGGAGAGGATCGAGTCGACGTTGCCGCCGGTCTTGAGCCCGAAGATGGTGCCGCGGTCGTAGAGCAGGTTGAACTCGACGTAGCGCCCGCGCTGCACCTGCTGCTCGTGCCGGTCGGCCTCGGTCCAGGGCGTGGCGAGGTTGCGCCGGACGATCTCCGGATAGACCGACAGGAACGCCTCGCCCACCTCGCGGGTGAGCGCGAGGTCTGCCTGCGGGTCGCCGGTCCAGTGGTAGTCGTAGAAGATGCCGCCGACGCCGCGCGGCTCGTTGCGGTGCTTGAGGTGGAAGTACTCGTCGCACCACGCCTTGTAGCGGGCGTAGTCGGCGCCCGGATGCCGCTCGCAGGCGGCCTTCAGCGCCGCATGGAACGCGACCGTGTCGGGATCGTCCTGGCGCCGCCGCCGGTCGAGCACCGGGGTGAGGTCGGCCCCTCCCCCGAACCACGCCTTCGTCGTCACGACGAAGCGGGTGTTCATGTGCACGGTCGGGACGTTGGGGTTCCAGGGATGCGCGATCAGCGAGATGCCGGTCGCGAAGAAGCGCGGATCCTCCGCGGCGCCCGGGATCTGGATGCGGAACTCGGGCGCGAACTCCCCGTGCACGGCCGAAACGTGCACGCCTGCCTTCTCGAACACCCGGCCCCGCAGCATCGCCATGATGCCCCCGCCGCCGGGCGCGCCCGAATGATCGGTGCGCTCCCAGGGCGTGCGCACGAAGCGCCCCGGCGCCGTGGCTTCCGGATCAAATGGGCCGGTGGCCTCCGCCTCCAGGGCCTCGAAGGCCGCGCAGATGCGGTCGCGCAGGCCTGAGAACCACCGGGTCGCCTCCTGCTTGAGGCCGTCGATGTCGAGGGACGCGTCGATGCTCATGCGGCGGGTCATCCCATACCGGCGGGCCGCGGCCAAGAGGTCGGAAGGAGGAGGTCGGAAGGAACAGGCCGGAAGGAACAGGCCAGAGGGCTTCGGGGGCCTGAGTCGGGCGCCGGGTTGAGATCGGCGCGTTCGATCGCCTACACGGGCCGGAGACAGCCTTCTCACGGACGGGCCATGCGCACCGACACCCTCACGATCCTGCTGATCGGCTCCGGCGGCCGCGAGCACGCGCTCGCCTGGAAGCTCGCGCAGAGTCCGGCCTGCCAGCGCCTCCTCGTCGCGCCCGGCAATCCCGGCACGGCGGCCCACGGCACCAACCATCCCGATCTCGACGTGGCCGATGCCGCCGCTGTGGTGGCCTTCTGCCGCCGGGAGGGCGTGGATTTCGTGGTGGTCGGGCCGGAGGCGCCGCTGGTGGCGGGCCTCGTCGACGCCCTCGCGGCAGCTGGCATCCCGGCCTTCGGGCCGACGGCCGCGGCGGCGCAGCTCGAGGGCTCGAAAGGCTTCACGAAGGAACTCTGCGCCGAGTTCGGCATCCCGACCGCCGGTTTCGCGCGCTTCTCCGCGGCCGAGCCGGCCCTCGCCTATCTGCGGGCGCGGGGCGCGCCGATCGTCGTCAAGGCGGACGGGCTCGCCGCCGGCAAGGGCGTCGTCGTGGCCGAGACGCTGCCGGAGGCCGAGGCCGCGGTCGCGAGCCTGCTCGCCGCCCCCGGCGCTGAGGTGGTGATCGAGGAGTATCTGGCGGGCGAGGAGGCGAGCTTCTTCGCGCTGTGCGACGGGACCCGGGCGGTGGCCTTCGGCACGGCGCAGGACCACAAGCGCGTCCATGACGGCGACCGGGGGCCGAATACCGGCGGCATGGGCGCCTACTCGCCCGCCCCGATCCTCACCCCGGCCCTCGAGGCGGAGGTGATGAAGCGGATCATCCAGCCGACCCTCGACGGCTTGCGGGCGCGCGGCACGCCCTTCCGGGGCATCCTCTATGCGGGGCTGATGCTCACGCCCGAGGGCCCCAAGCTCATCGAGTACAACGTGCGCTTCGGCGATCCCGAGTGCCAGGTGCTGATGCCGCGGCTCGCGGGCGACCTCGTGCCGGCGCTTCTGGCGGCGAGCGCGGGCGACCTGTCGGGCGTCGCGCCCGCATGGTCGCCGCAGGCGGCGCTCACCGTGGTGATGGCCGCGCCCGGCTATCCGGGCCCGGTCGCCCGCGGCTCCGAGATCCGCGGCATCGGGGCCGCGGAGGGGGCGGGCGCCCTGGTGTTCCAGGCCGGCACCCGGCGCGAGGGCGAGCGGCTCCTGGCCGATGGCGGCCGGGTGCTCGCCGTGACGGCGACGGGGGCCGGCATCGCCGAGGCGCAGACCCGTGCCTACGCGGCCGTCGCGCGGATCGACTGGCCGGAGGGGTTCTTCCGGCGCGACATCGGCTGGCGGGCGGTGGGGCGCTAAGCAGGTTTCGGAAAAGTGCCTTGCGGTTTTCCGACAAAAACCTGCGACACATCAAAAACCTAAGCAGACTTGGCGGGGCACGCCTCGCCAAGTCTGCTTAGGCGGCTGACCCGCCCTACATCCCGGGGGCAACCCGACGCGGAACCGCCCCCATGCCCGCCGACCTCTTTCCCGGCTTCGAGTCCCACTGGATCGACCTGCCCGACGGGCGCTTCTTCGCCCGCAGCGGCGGCCCGGCGGAGGGGCCGCCGCTGCTGCTGCTCCACGGCTTCCCGCAGACGCATGCCTGCTGGCACCGAATCGCCCCGGCGCTCGCGCGCACGCACCGGGTCGTCTGCCTGGATCTCAAGGGCTATGGCTGGTCGGCGGCGCCGAAGGGCGACGCCGCCCATGCGGCCTATTCCAAGCGCCGGATGGGCGAGGAGGCGGTGGCCGTGATGGAACGGCTCGGCCATGCGCATTTCGCGGTCGTCGGCCACGACCGCGGCGCCCGGATCGGCTACCGGCTCGCCCTCGACCAGCCCGGCCGGGTGGCGCGGCTCGCCCTGCTCGATATCCTGCCGACCCTGGTGCAGTGGCGGCGCATCGAGGCGGATCCGGGCACCTACCCGCATTGGCGCTTCCTCGCCGAGCCGGCGCCTGCGCCCGAGACCGCGATCGGCCGCGACCCGGACGGGTATTTCGAGGGGCTGCTGCGCGCCTGGACGGGGGACGGGACCCTCGATGCCTTCGCGCGCCCCGCCCTCGACCTCTACCGCCAGAGCTGGTCGGTGCCCGCGCGCATCCACGCCGCCTGCGAGGATTACCGGGCGGGCGCGGGACCGGACCGGGCGGCGGACGAGGCCGATCTCGCCGCTTGCCGCACCCTCGCCTGCCCGGCGCTCGTCCTCGCCGGCAGCGGCTTCGTGGGCCGCAACGGCATCGACGCGGTGCTCCAGGCCTGGCGGGAGACCTTCGCGCCGAAGGCCGAGGGCGCGGCGATCGCCTCGGGGCATTTCCTCGCGGAGGAGAACCCGGCGGAGACGCTGAGGGCGCTGGAGCGGTTCCTGACCGGGTAGCTCCGGCCTATGAGCCCTTGTATGGTAATCAAGTCCATCGCAGAAACTGACAAACCGAAACAAGCGGTCAAGCAATTGATCGTCAGGCGATGAGGGATCGTTACGACAGAGCAAAAGAATATGCATTCCCGCCCGGCAGAGCACCAGAAACAATAGTGGCGTTGCAAGATGCTTTGCCGTTTCATATCGCATCGATTGCGCGGTCGAGAGGATAGGCTGCTCCTCTGCGATTGGCATCCCACTGAACAGAGGCCATCATGATCACGCATATTCGGGCTGCAATGCCGTCGGACGCCAAGGCTTGCGGCCACATCCTCTACCACGCCTTTGAACATATCGCGGGCAGCCATGGCTTCCCGCCCGATTTTCCATCGATCGAACCCGCGCTCGGACTGGCCGAGGCCCTGATCTCCAACCCGTCGGTTTTCGGCGTCGTCGCTGAAGTGGACGGGCAAGTGGTCGGTTCCAACTTTCTGTCGGAGGGAGATACCATTCGCGGTGTTGGCCCGATTACCGTCGACCCGAAAGCGCAGGGCTCAGGCATCGGGCGGCGGCTGATGCAGGCCGTGGTCGATCGTGCGAACGGAGCAGCGGGCATCCGACTCCTTCAGGATGCCTTCAACATGCGCTCGTACGCCCTCTATGCCTCGCTCGGCTTCGAAGTCCGCGAGCCAGTACTTGTGATGGCCGGAAGGCCGGCGGGAAGTCCACCAGCGGACCTTGTCGTCCGCCCCATGACAGAGCGGGACCTCGATGCGTGCGATGCACTCTGCACCAGGGTCCACGACATATCTCGCTACCATGAGCTTACAGAAGCGGTACGCCTTCTGGCGCCGCTGGTCGCGGAGCGGGATGGCCGCATAACGGCCTATATGACGGCTCCGAGTTTCTGGATCGCCAACCACGGTGTCGCGGAATCCGAGAATGACATGCAGGCGCTCATCCTGGGAGCAGCAACCACAGCCGCATCCGTGTCGTTCCTGCTGCCAACGCGGCAAAAGGCACTCCTGAGCTGGTGCCTGGATCAGGGCCTGAAGGCGGTCAAGCCGATGACGCTCATGACGATGGGCAAATACCGGGAACCAGATCGGCCCTATATGCCGTCCGTTTTCTACTGAGCCTATAGAGTGGCGGACGCTATGATGGAATCAGGACCACCACTCTATCTCTTTGTCTGAGCATCGGATTTTTCCCGAAACCGGTTCTCACTTTCGGGTCCGATGCTCTATTCCCGCCGCAGGGCCTCGATCGGGTCGAGCTGCGCCGCGCGCCGCGCTGGATAGAAGCCGAAGAACACGCCGACGAGGGTCAGGCCGCCCGCACCAGCCCGCGGGCCTTGTCCTCCGACACCTCGTCCGTATGGACCTCGAAGGCGGCGAGCTGCGCCTGCCCGAAGCTCGTGGTGAGCGCGACGTCGGTGGCGTCGCGCCCGCGGGCCATCAGGATGCGCCCGATGCGCGGCCGGTTGTGGCGGGCGTCGAACGTGTACCAGCGCCCGTCGAGATACGCCTCGAACCAGGCCGAGAAATCCATCGGGTCGGGCAAAGGCGGCACGCCGATGTCGCCGAGATAGCCGGTGCAGTAGCGGGCCGGGATGTTCATGCAGCGGCAGAAGGCGATCGCCAGATGGGCGAAGTCCCGGCAGACGCCGCGGCGCTGCTCGAAGGCCTCGAAGGCGCTGCGGGTCGCGTCCGCCTGCAGGTAGTCGAAGCGGATGTGCCGGTGGACGAAGTCGACGATCGCCTGCACCCGCGCCCAGCCCTCGGGCGTTGCGCCGAATTGCGCCCAGGCGAAGCTGCCGAGCTTGTCGGTGTCGCAATAGCGGCTGCCGAGGAGGTAGGGCAGCACGTCGTCGGGCAGGTCCGCCACGGGAAGCTGGCGGGCGTCCGGGGCCTGCAGGTCCGGCAGGCCGGAATCCCGCACAATCATATCCGCCGCCAGGCTGATCCGCCCCGCCGGCGCGAGGATGCGGGTGCAGACATTGCCGAAGCCGTCGCGGAACTGCCGGGCCGGGACCGGCGGATCGACGGTGATCGTCTCGGGCGTCAGCAGGTCGGCTGCGCGGGAGGGATGCAGGCTCAGCATCAACACCATCGGCGTCGGCGCGAGCGTGTCGAAGGCGATCGAATAGCCTGCCCTGATCTTCATCGGATCGTCACGGTCGTAAGGAAGCGCGAAGACGTAAGTCCTTAGCACCCCGGCATGTTCCGGCCGAGTTGGACGCTGTCGCCTTACCGCCGCGTCACGCCCCCAGGGTCACGCTCCCAAGACGGTGTCGGCCAGAAGCTTGAGGTTGAGCGCCACGATCAGCGCGGCGATGGCCCAGGACAGGCCCTTGAGCCAGCCCGGGATGACGAGGGCGCCCATCTTCGCCGGATCCGAGACGAAGCGCACGAGCGGGATCACCGCGAAGGGGAGCTGCATCGAGAGCACGACCTGGCTCAGCACCAGGAGCTTGGCGGTGCCCTGGTCGCCGTAGAGGGCCGTGACCGCGACGACCGGCACGACCGCGACGGCGCGGGTGAGGAGGCGGCGCAGCCACGGGGCGAGGCGCAGCCGCAGGAATCCCTCCATGACGATCTGACCCGCGAGGGTCGCGGTGACCGTGGAGTTGAGGCCCGAGGCGAGCAGCGCCACCGCGAACAGGGTCGAGGCCAGGCCGACCCCGAGGAGCGGCGAGAGCAGCTCGTGGGCCTGCTCGATCTCCTCGACATCCGTGCGCCCGGCCGCGTGGAACACGCTCGCCGCCATGATCAGGATCGCCGCATTCACGAACAGCGCCAGCATGAGGGCGATGGTCGAATCGGTCACCGCGAAGCGCAGGGCCGCCCGGCGCCCGGCCTCGGTGCGCGGATAGGCCCGCGTCTGCACGATGGCGGAGTGGAGGTAGAGGTTGTGGGGCATCACGGTCGCGCCGAGGATGCCGATGGCGATGTAGAGGGCGGCCGGATCGGTGACGATGGTGGGGCTCGGCAGGAAGCCGGCGAGCACCGCCCGCACCGGCGGGGCGGCGAGCGCGATCTGCGCGCCGAAGCAGAGGAAGATGATCGCGAGGAGCGCGATCACGAAGGCTTCCAGCGCCCGGAAGCCCCGCTGCATCAGGACCAGGATCAGCAGCACGTCGAGGGCCGTCAGGATCACGCCCCAGAGGAGCGGCAGGCCGAAGAGCAGCTTCAGGGCGATGGCGGTGCCGATCACCTCGGCGAGGTCGCAGGCGATGATCGCCGTCTCGCAGGCGGCCCAGAGGGCGAGGCCGACCGGTCGCGGATAATGGTCGCGGCAGGCCTGGGCGAGGTCGCGGCCGGTGGCGATGCCGAGCCGGGCGGCGAGGGCCTGCAGCACGATTGCCATCAGGTTCGACAGCAGGATGACGGCGAGCAGCGTGTAGCCGAAGCGGGCGCCGCCCGCGATGTCGGTGGCCCAGTTGCCCGGGTCCATGTAGCCGACCGAGACCATGTAGCCTGGTCCCAGGAAGGCCAGGAGGCGCCGGAGCCAAGTGCCCGAGCCCGCGACCGCCACGCTCCCGTTCATGCGCCCGAGGCTCGGCTCCGTCCCGAGCTTCCCGAATTGCCACGCCGATCCGTCCCGCATCCGTCCCGCGCTCCTGCTGCGGCACCATATATAGCCTTTGCTATAATCAATCGACAAGGCTGGATCGGGATGCCGGAGGGACGGAATGCCCCGGGGCCCGCGGGGGGGGGGGTGCGGCCTCCGGTCAGTCCCGCCGCTCGCGAAAGAAATCCCGCAGCAGGGCCGCCGCCTCGGCCTCGCGCAGGCCGCCATAGACCTCGGGGGCGTGATGGCAGGTGGGCTGGGAGAACAGCCGCGGCCCGTTCTCGACGGCGCCGCCCTTGGGATCGGCGGCGGCGAAGTAGAGCCGGCGGATGCGCGCGAAGCTGATCGCCCCCGCGCACATGGCGCAGGGTTCGAGTGTGACGTAGAGGTCGCAGCCCGCGAGCCGCTCGTCGCCGATCGCCTGACAGGCGGCCCGGATCGCCAGGATCTCCGCATGGGCGGTCGGGTCCCGCAGGGCCCGCGGGCGGTTGCCCGCCACCGCGAGCACGGTCCCGCCGCGCATCACGACCGCGCCGACCGGCACCTCGCCGGCCGCCGCTGCGGCGCGGGCGGCCTCGAAGGCGAGCCCGAGGGGATCGGGGCGGATCCGGGTCTGCGGTTCTGACGATTCGCCCATCGGCCCCGCTCGCGCAAAGGAATCCGCTCTGGTATCAGGCACGTATGAGCGACAGCAACGACCACGAGCCCCGCGGGCCCAGGCGCCGCCGCGGGACGGGCGAGCCTGACCCGGCTCCGGCTCCCGCACCGGCCCCTTCCGAGCCCGAGCGCATCGCCAAGGTCATCGCGCGGGCGGGCATCGCCTCGCGGCGCGACGCGGAGGCGATGATCCTGGAGGGACGGGTGACCCTGAACGGCGAGACCCTGACCTCTCCGGCCGTGAATGTCGGCCCCAACGACCGGATCACCGTCGACGGCGAGCCCCTGCCCGTCCGCGAGCGCACGCGGCTGTGGATCTTCCACAAGCCGCGGGGCGTGGTGACGACGGCCCGCGACCCGGAGGGCCGCCAGACCGTGTTCGAGATCCTGCCCGAGGATCTGCCGCGGGTGGTGGCGGTCGGCCGGCTCGACATCAACACCGAGGGGCTCCTGCTCCTCACCAATGACGGCGGCCTCGCCAAGGTCATCGCCCATCCGGAGACCGGCTGGCTGCGCCGCTACCGGGTGCGGGCCTATGGCGACATCGACCAGGCGCAGCTCGACCGGCTGCGCGACGGCGTCACCATCGACGGCATGGAGTACGGCCCGATCGAGGCCTCCATCGACCGGCAGCAGGGCGACAACGTCTGGCTGACGCTCGGCCTGCGCGAGGGGAAGAACCGCGAGGTCAAGCGGATCCTGGAGCATCTCGGCCTCTCGGTGAACCGGCTGATCCGGCTCTCCTTCGGGCCGTTCCAGCTCGGCGATCTGGAGGTCGGGCTGGTCGAGGAGGTGCGCACCAAGGTGCTGAAGGAGCAGCTCGGCACTGCGCTCGCCGAGCAGGCGGGCGTCGACTTCACGAGCCCGGTACGCGAGCCGATCGCGCCCTTCGGCTCGCCGAAGGGCGCCAGGAAGACGGCGGCCGCGACCGCCCAGGCCCCGCAGGGGCGCGGCGAGGGGCGGCCTGCCCGCGGCGAGCGCCCGGCGTGGGGCGAGCGACCGATGTGGGGCGAGCGCCCCGCCAGGGGCGGACGCGATCCCGCGCGGCCGCAATTCGGGCGGGCGCCCGGTCCGGGCACGCGGCCCGAACGGAGCCGGACGCCGGAGGCCGGCCCGGCGCCGCGCCGGATGGTGTGGCGCGATCCGGAGGCCGAGGCCGCAAGCGAGGCGCGGCCGCGGGTGCGGCGGCGCAGCAGCGATCCCAAGGAGGCCCGGGCCGCGGCGGCCGAGCGCCCGCGCGAGCGGGTCGGCGCCATCGCGTCGGGCGAGCGCCGGGTAGTGGTCGAGCGGCTCGTGGCGGAGCCCGCCCCCGAGCCGAGCCGGCCCCCTCGGCCGGAAGGCCGGCTTCGGCCCGAAGGTCGGCCCCGGCCCGAAGGTCGGCACCGGCCGGAAGGCCGACAGGAGGGCGAGCGGCCCGCGCGGGCGGAGCGCCCCGACCGGGCACCCCGCGCCCGCGAGGAGCGCCCGGCGCGGCGTCCGTACGCCGAGGGGGCGGCGCCCGAGCGGCGCGGCCCGAAGGGCGGCTTCGGAGGCGGCCCGCCGGGCTCCGGCAAGGGCGGTTTCGGCAAGGGCGGCTTTGCCAAGAGCGGCGGCCGGTCCGGCCCGGGCAAGCCGGCCGGCAAGGGCGGAGCCCGGCCGGGCGGCGCTCCGGGCGGGCGGGGCCGCGCGGGTCCGTCCGCGGGGGCCGGCCGTCCGGGCGGCGGACCGCCGCGTGGAGGGCCGCCGCGCGGGGGGCGCCCGCCACGCGGGCACTGAGCCGTGCGGATCGTCGGCGGCGCCCTGCGGGGCCGCGCCCTGACGGGGCCGCGCAGCGACGCGATCCGGCCGACCTCGGACCGCCTGCGCGAATCCGTCTTCAACGTGCTCGCCCATGCCTATGACGATCCGGTCGCGGGCGCGCGGGTGCTCGATCTCTTCGCTGGGACGGGGGCGCTCGCCTTCGAGGCGCTGTCGCGGGGAGCCGCTTTCGCGCTGATGGTGGACGAGGGCGCGGAGGCGCGGGGCGCCATCCGCGGCAATGTCGAGGCGCTCGGCCTCGGAGGCGTGACACGTCTCTTCCGCCGCGACGCGACCCGGCTCGGTGCGGCTCCGCCGGGCGAGCCGTTCGGGCTCGTCTTCTGCGACCCGCCCTATGGGCGCGACCTCGCCCCGAAGGCACTGGAGGCCTGCCGGGCGGGCGGCTGGCTCGCGCCGGGGGCGCTCGCGGTGGTCGAGGAAGCCGCCAACGCCCCGCTGGCGCTGCCGCCGGGTTTTTCGGAGCTGGAACGCCGGACCTACGGCGACACCCAGGTGGTGTTCGGCCGGTTCGAGGGCTGATGCAGCGCCGTGTTGCGTCACCCCGCGCTGCCAGCGCCAATTCCGGACCCGCTCAGCGCCTCAGCATCTCCTCCAGCACGGGCGCGAAGACGCTTGCGGCGACGCCGGCCCCGATACGGCCCCGGTAGGCGGTGCCGATCCGCTCGGCCCCGAGCACGGCGGTGTGGATGCCGACCAGCGCCGCGCCGCCGTCCGGCTCCAGCAGCAGGACGGGTGCACCGGACTCGCCCGAGCCGGACTCGCACAGATCCGTGAGCTGACCGCGGACGGGCGCGTCGATCCGGACCGCGCAGCCGCGATGGATCACCGGCAGGTAGGGCCGGTCGAAGGCGTAGCCCGCCACCGCCATCACGGCGCCGGGCAGGCCGCCCGGCAGGTCCGCGCCGGGCAGGACGCGCCAGGGCACGGGCTTCAGGTCGGGCAGCGCGTCCCTCAGGGTGATGATCGCCCAGTCGCGCCGGATCATCTCTTGGGCGATTCCTTGGGCGATGCCCTGAGGCGCAGGGCGGGCCTCGCGGCGCAGGTCGAATTCGGGGGCGATCCGCAGGGCCTCGGCGACGGCATGCCCGGCGAAGCGGTCGCGGGCCTGGCCCGCGACGAAATGGACCTGATGCGGCTTGACCCAGCCGTTCAGGCGCTCGTCGAACAGGCAATGGGCGGCGGTGAGCACGTGGCGCGGGCCGACCAGCGTGCCGGTGCAGTGGCCGCGATGCGCCGGGCCCTTCACCACGTTCACCCGCCCGATGGCGGTGAAGGGCCAGGATGCGGGCTCGAGCGGCACCCGGCGGTCGGCGGGAGGCTCCTGCGCGAGGGCCGGGAGCGCCAGGAGGACGGATCCGGCCCAGGCCAGGCGGCAACGGATCGACAGGGTCACGCAGCGGCCTCCCGCGGGCGTCGGTCAAGCCCGCGGGATTATCCTCGGGCGGTGCGACAGATCGAGGACGGGGGCTTGAGCCCGCCGGGATCGAGCCCCGGCGGGCTCAAGCCCGGTAGGCCTCGCCGTCGAGCCCGTGCGGGCGGCCGGCATCGAGGAGCGTCGCCCAGACCGGATCGGGCAGCGGCACGCCCTCGGCAAGGCGCTGCGCCCGCGTGCGGCGCTCGGGCTCGCCGGGGAGCAGCACCTCGCCGTCCGGCGAGGCCGGGCGGGCGCTCTTGAAGAAGTCGAGATAGGTGCGGGTCTCGGCGGCGATCGCGTCGCCCGAGCCGAAGGCCTCCGGCGTCAGGTAGATCGACAGCATCCCGTTGCAGAACCGCTTCGGGCCGGGGCCGGCCGTGCCCGATCCGGTGAGCGCGCCCGCGATGAGTTCGCACATCAGCGCCAGCCCCGAGCCCTTGTGCTCGCCGAAGGCCCGGATCGCCCCCTCGCCCCGGCGGCTGTCGCGCTCCGCCGTGCCCTCGATCGGGCCGAACAGGGTGCGGGGATCGCGGCTGAGCCGCCCGTCGGGCTCGATCAGCACGCCCTCGGGCAGCGGCTTGCCGCCCTGCGAGGCCACCAGCACCTTGCCCTCGGCCACCGCCGAGGTGGCGAAGTCGAGGATGATCGGCTCGGCCCCGGCGACCGGAAAGCCCGCCGCGAAGGGGGCGGTCGAGAAGCGGCGATCCACCGAGCCGAAGGGCGCGACGAGAAGGCTCCCCGCCACGTTGACGAAATGCACCGAGACGAGGCCGGCGGCGGCGGCCTGCTCGGCCCATTCGCCGATCCGGCCGAGATGGCCGGCATGGCGCAGCGCCACGATGGCGACGCCGTTCTGCCGCGCCCGGGCGATGCCGAGTTCCGTGGCGAAGGGGCCGGCGGTCTGGCCGAAGCCGTAATGCGCGTCGACCAGCACGAAGGCCGCGCTGTCGCTCACCACCTCGGGCGCGCGGTCCGCCACGACCTCGCCCGCGCGCAGCCAGCCGACGTAGCGCGGCACCCGGATGACCCCGTGGCTGTCGTGGCCGGTCAGGTTCGCGGCGACGAGATAGCGGCCGATTCGCCCGGCTTCCTCCGCCGAGCAGCCCTCCCCCACGAAGATGTCCCGGACGAAGGCCGTGAGGCCCGCGGCGGCGATGAGCATGAAATCCTCCCGATGGTCAGTGCCGATGTCGTCCCGGCTCTCCCCGCAATAGCGAACCATGCCGCACCCTCCAAGCGCCGCATGGCCGAGTTTCCGCAACGCACAATCAAAGACAGGCCGGACGATCCGCTAATTTTCGCGCTCCGGGGGTGGACATGGCAGCGCTGCCGGTGTCCTATCCGCGACAACAACCGGGCCTCGACACCGGAACCATCGGGAGGAAGACCTCATGAGGACGACGCGTCGCGTTTTCCTGGGCGGCGCCGCATCCGCGGTGATTGGTAGTATGGCGGGTCCGGGGCTGATCCGGTCGGCCTGCGCGCAGGGCGCCGGCTCGACCGTGCGGATCGGCATGGTGCTGCCCGTGACCGGCCCCGGGGCGGATGCGGGGCGCTTCGCCCTCAACGGCGCCAAGCTGGCGCTGGAGGCGGTCAACAAGGCCGGCGGCGTGCTCGGCAAGCCGCTCGAGATCGTCACCGAGGACGACCAGACCACCAATCCGGGGGCGGTGCTCGCCTTCTCCAAGCTCGCCTCGCAGAGCGACCTCGTCGGGTTCCTCGGCTCGATCCGCTCGACCCAGAACCACGCCATGGCGCCCGACATCCTCAAGACCGGCAAGCCGGTCTGCTTCGGCGGCACCGACCCGGTGCTGACCCAGATGGGCAACCCGTGGCTGTTCCGCTTCCGCCCGAACGACAGCTATTCGGCCCGGGTGATCGCGGATTTCGGCATCAACACGCTCGCCAAGAAGAAATGGGCGGTGATCCACTCCACCGACGCCTTCGGCACGAGCGGCGCCAAGGCGCTGACCGAGGCGCTCGGAAAGGCCAGCGCGAGCGTCGCCCTCGACCAGGGCTACTCGAACCAGAGCCAGGACTTCACGCCGGTGGTGCTGGCGATCCGCCAGTCGGGCGCCGAGATCATCGGCTCCTACTTCACCTTCGAGAACGACCTCGGCATCTTCGCCCGGCAGCTGCGCCAGCTCGGCGTGACCGTGCCCTGGGTCGGCTCCCCCTCGATCACCAACGTGACGGCGCTGAAGCTCGCCGGCCCCTCGCTCTACGGCACCTACGGGGTGGCCGACTACGCGGAGGATTCGAGCGAGGCGGCGCGGGCCTTCGGCAAGGCCTACCGGGCCGCCACCAAGATCGCCCCCGACAACCAATCCTCCTGGACCTATGACGCCGTCACGGTGCTGGCCCTCGCCATCAACAAGGCCGGGAAGACCGACCCGCAGGCGATCCGCGAGGCGCTTTTGTCCGTGCGCGGCCACGAGGGGGCGGAGGGCACCTACAACTTCGACAAGAACGGCGACGGCCTGCACGGCTACAACGTCGTGAAGAACGACAAGGGCACCATCACCTTCGACAAGCGCATCGACTTCTACCAGGGCTGAGCGCCCGCCGCCGGCCCGCCGCCATGGCGGGCCTTTCCCCCTCACCGGTCGCGGGCGGATCGCATGGACCTCGTCCTCCAGCTCCTCTTCACCGGAATCGGCATCGGCGCCGTCTACGCCCTGGTGGCGCTCGGCTTCGTGCTGATCTTCCGCGCCACCAACGTGGTGAACTTCGCGCAGGGCGAGTTCTCGATGGTGGCGGCCTTCCTGATGGTCGTCTTCGCGGTCGACCTGCAATGGCCCTACTGGCTGTCCTTCCTGCTCGCCATCGGGGGCATGGCGGTCCTGGGCGCCCTGTTCAACCTCGGCGTCTACTATCCCTTGCGCCACCGCACCTACCTGCCGGTGATCATCTCGACCATCGGCGCCTCGATCTTCCTCGCCAACACCACGCTCGCCCTCTACGGGCCGCAGCCGCAGGTGCTCTCGCCGGTCTTCGAGACGCAGGGGATCCTGCTCGGGCCGGTCTTCCTCGACAGCCAGTACCTGCTGATCATCGCCGTCACGGCTTTGCTCGTCGCCTTCCAGTACTGGTTCTTCGAGCACACGCTCCTCGGCAAGAAGCTGCAGGCCACCTCCCAGGACAAGGAGATGGCGGCGCTGCTCGGTATTCCGGTCGCCGGGATGATCATGCTGACCTTCGTGTACAGCGCAGTGCTCGGGGGCATCGCCGGCATCCTGGTGGCGCCGGTGCTGTTCGTGTCGATCCAGATGGGAGCGACGATCGCACTGAAGGCCTTCGCGGCCACCATCATCGGCGGCTTCGGCGACGTCACGGGAGCGATCATCGGCGGGCTCGCCCTCGGCATCATCGAGACCTTCGGGGCGGCCTACGTCTCGGTGCCCTACAAGGACGCCTTCGCGTTCATCGTCCTCGTCGCCTTCCTGACCTTGAGGCCCCAGGGGCTGTTCGGCGAACGCATCGCGGAGAAGGCATGACCGGCTCTCCCCTTCCCCAGGCGGGCCTCGCGGCCCCGCCCACCCCCGCCGCCCGCCGGCTGCCGCTCGGCTCCCTCGTCTACGCCCTGGTGGCGGCGGGCCTCGTCGCGCTCGCCGTGACGATGCCGGTCAACGGCTATCTCCTCAACATCCTGATGCAGGCCGCGACCTACGCGATCGCGGTGATCGGGCTCACCGTCGTGCTGGGGCTGTGCGGGCAGATCAACCTCGCCCAGGCCGCCTTCTTCGGGCTCGGCGCCTACGCGGTCGGGCTCGGCACGGTCGATCTGGGCGTGAGCTTCTGGATCTGCCTCGCGGCGGGGCTCGCGGCCGCCCTGGTGGCCGGCGCGTTTCTCGGCGCCTCGACCCTGCGGCTCGGCGGCCACTACCTCGCCATGGTGACGATCAGCTTCCAGCAGATCCTGACCCTGGTGCTGGTGAACTGGATCCCGGTCACGCACGGGCCGGACGGGGTGCCGCGCATCCAGCGCCCGGCCCTGTTCACGGACGGCCAGGCCTATCTCGGCCTGTGCCTCGCGGTGCTCGCCGTGGTGGCCTGGATCGTGTGGCACATGCCGCGCACGCGGCTCGGCCGCGCCATGCGGGCGGTGCGCGACAACGAGCTCGCCGCCGGCGTCACCGGCATCGACGTCTACCGCACCAAGGTGATGGCCTTCGCGATCGGGGCGCTGCTGGCGGGGCTCGGCGGCGGGCTCTTCGCCGGCGGCTTCACCTATGTCAGCCCGGACCAGTTCTCCTTCGCCGAATCCATCGTCTTCCTGACGATGGCGCTCCTCGGCGGCGTCGGCTCGCCGGCCGGCGCCGTGATCGGCACGGGGCTGCTCATCCTCATTCCCGAATGGCTGCGCTTCCTGAAGGAGATCCCGGGCCTCTACCTCGCGATCTACGGCCTCGCCGTGATCCTGATCGTGGTGTTCATGCCGGAGGGCATCTGGGGCTTCCTCGGCGACCAGGTGCGCCGCCTGCGCCCGCGCCGCGCGCCGGCCGGCCGCGCCGATGACCTCGTCCTCACGCAGGGCCCGGCGAGCCCGGCCCCGATCCTCGAGGTCGAGGGCCTCTCGAAGCATTTCGGCGGCCTCAAGGCCGTGGACGAGGTCTCGTTCACGGTGACCCGCGGGGGCATCCACGCGCTGATCGGCCCGAACGGGTCGGGCAAGACCACCACCCTCAACGTGCTCTCGGGCCTCTACCGGCCGAATGCGGGCCGCGTGCGCCTCGACGGGCAGGACATCACCCATGCCCCGCCCCACGCGCGGGCGGGGGCGGGGCTCGGGCGCACCTTCCAGAACATCCGCCTGTTCCGCTCGATGAGCGCGCTCGAGAATGTCGAGATCGGCGCCGAGCGGCCGGACAACCCGCTCGCCGGGCACGACCGGGCCGCCCGCGAAGCCCGGGCACGCTCGGCGCTGGCCTTCGTGGGGCTGGAGGCGCGGGCCGACGAGCCGGTCTCGGCCTTCTCCTACGGCCATCAGCGGCTGATCGAGATCGCCCGGGCGCTCGCCGGCAACCCGGTGCTGCTCCTCCTCGACGAGCCGGCGGCGGGCCTCAACAGCACCGAGAAGGGGGCGCTCACCGGCCTCTTGCGCCGGGTCGCCGCCAAGGGCGTCACCATCCTCATCATCGATCACGACATGACGTTGGTGAGCGACGTCGCGAGCCACATCACGGTGCTGAATTTCGGCCGGCACATCGCCGACGGCGTCGCCGCGACCGTGCTGCGCGAGCCCGCCGTGGTCGAGGCCTATCTCGGCCAGGAATCGGCCGGGATGCGCGACCCGGGCCTGCGCACCGACCTGGAGCGGCATCCGTGACGGATGCCGCTCCAGGTTTCTGAGTTTGCCGCATTTTCTGCGACGAACCGGGATCCGCTTCGTCGGAAAATGCTCTTGCGCCCACCTGAGGAGGGATCGATGGCGCTGCTCGAGATCCGCGACCTGACCGTGCGCTACGGCGAGATCGAGGCCGTGCGCGGCGTGTCCTTCTCGGTGGAGGCGGGCGAGGTCGTGACCCTGCTCGGCTCCAACGGGGCCGGCAAGTCGACCACCCTCAAGACCATCTCGGGGCTGGTGAGACCGGCGGGCGGCGAGATCCTGTTCGAGGGGCAGTCGCTCAAGGGCCTCAAGCCCGAGGAGATCGTCCGGCGCGGCGTCGCCCATGTGCCGGAGGGCCGCCGCGTCTTCCCGGGCCTCACCGTGCGCGAGAACATCATGCTGGGCGCCTCGAACCGGACCGGCCTGTCGGCGCGGCAGATCCGGGAGGAGGCGGACGGCATGTTCGAGCTCTTCCCCGACATCCGCCGCTTCGCCGATGCGCTCGGCTGGACGCTCTCGGGCGGGCAGCTCCAGATGGTGGCGCTCGCCCGCGGGCTGATGGCCAAGCCCCGCATCCTGCTCCTCGACGAGCCCTCGCTCGGACTCGCGCCGGTGATCGTGCAGGCGGTCTTCTCCATCATCGCCGAGGTGCGCCGCCGCGGCACCACCGTGCTCCTGGTCGAGCAGAACGCCCGCATGGGTCTCTCGGTCGCCGACCGCGGCTACGTGCTGGAGACCGGGCAGCTCGTGCTGAGCGGCTCGCCGGACTCGCTCTGGGCCAACGACGACATCCGGGCGGCCTATCTGGGCGGGCGGGCGAAGGCCGCGGTCGGGTAGGACCAACCCCGCGCCACCTGCCATGCCGAGGAGATGATCATGTCCGCCGCAACCGCCCTGCCGCAGACCTCGCCCCGCACCGTACGGCTGAGCCCCGAGGACAACGTCGTGGTGGCGGTCGACGCCATCGCACCCGGCGACCGGGTCGAGGGCGTGACGGCGGCAGCCCGCGTGCCGAAGGGCCACAAGATCGCGACCGCGCCGATCCCCGAAGGAGCGCCGATCCGCAAGTTCGGGCAGGTCATCGGCTTCGCGAGCCGGGCGATCGCCCCGGGCGACTGGGTGCATGAGCACAATGTCGGCCTCGGGCAGGCCAAGGGCGACTTCGCCCGCGACTACCGCTTCGCCGAGGAGGCCCGCGAGACGCCGATGATCCCGGAGGCGGAGCGCTCCACCTTCCAGGGCTACCGCCGGGCCGATGGGCGGGTCGGCACCCGCAACTACATCGGGGTGCTCACCTCGGTGAACTGCTCGGCCTCGGTGGCGCGCTTCATCGCGGAAAGCGTGCGCCGCTCCGGCCTCCTCGACGACTACCCCGCCATCGACGGGATCATCCCCCTCGTCCATGGCACCGGCTGCGGCTACGACATCCAGGGCGAGGGCAGCGAGATCCTCAAGCGCACCCAGTGGGGCTATGCGGCGAACCCCAACATGGGCGGCGTCATCATGGTGGGCCTCGGCTGCGAGGGTTTCCAGATCGACCGCTGGAAGCGCGCCTACGGCATCGCCGAGAGCGACACCTTCCGCAGCTTCACCATCCAGGAGACCGGCGGCACCCGCCGGAGCGTCGAGGCCGGCGTTGCGGCGATCCGCGAGATGCTGCCCGCCGCCGCCGCGGTCCGGCGCGAGACCGTGCCGGCCTCCGAACTCGTGCTCGCGCTCCAGTGCGGGGGCTCGGACGGCTATTCGGGCATTACGGCGAACCCGGCCCTCGGCGCCGCCGTCGACCGGCTGGTGGCGGAGGGCGGCACCGCGATCCTGTCCGAGACGCCCGAGATCTACGGGGCCGAGCACCTGCTCACCCGCCGCGCCGCGAGCCGCGAGATCGGTGAGAAGCTCGTCGGCATGATCCGCTGGTGGGAGGCCTATACGGCCCGCCACGGCGGCGAGATGAACAACAACCCCTCCCCCGGCAACAAGGCCGGCGGGCTCACCACCATCCTGGAGAAGTCGCTCGGGGCCGCCGCCAAGGGCGGCACCACCCGTCTCAACGGTGTCTTCCACTACGCCGAGCCCGTCACCGCCAGGGGCTTCGTCTACATGGACACGCCGGGCTTCGATCCGGTCTCGGCCACCGGGCAGGTGGCGGGCGGCGCCAACATCCTGTGCTTCACCACCGGACGCGGCTCGGCCTATGGCTGCAAGCCCACGCCCTCGATCAAGCTCGCCACCAACTCGGAGATCTATCGCCGCATGGAAGAGGACATGGACATCAATTGCGGCGATGTCCTCGACGGGGTGACGATCCGCCAGAAGGGCGACGAGATCTTTGCCAAGATCCTCGCGGTCGCCTCGGGCGAGCGTTCCAAATCCGAGGCGCTCGGCTACGGCGATGCCGAATTCGTGCCCTGGCAGATCGGCGCCGTGATGTAGGCGCGGGCGTCAAACCGCGTTATGGCCCGCCCGGGGCCCGGAGAAGAGGCCCCGAACAAAGGCTCGGCGAACGGGGCCCGGGAGCAACGCGGTCATGACACAGGATGCAGCCGGCGGGAGCGATCTGACCCGCCGCCAATGGATGATGACGGTGCTGGCGAGCCTCGGCGGCGGGCTCGAATACTACGACTTCATCGTCTATGGCATCTTCGCGAAGGACATCGCGGCCGCCTTCTTCCCGGCGAGCGATCCGGTCGCGTCATTGACCCTCTCGCTCGCGGTCTTCGCCGTGGGCTACCTCGCCCGGCCCCTCGGCGGCATGGTGCTGAGCCATTTCGGCGACCGCTCCGGGCGCAAGACCGTGTTCGTGGTCACGGTCTTCACCATGTCGGCCTGCACCTTGGGCATGGGGCTCGTCCCGCCATACGCCTCCTGGGGGGTCGCCGCGACGCTCCTCCTCGTCACCCTCCGCTTCGTGCAGGGCCTGTGCATCGGCGGGGAACTCCCGGGCGCCATCACCTTCGTGGTCGAGACCGCCGCGCTGAGGCCCGGCTTCGCCTGCGGCATCGTCTTCTGCCTCGTCAACAGCGGCGTGCTGCTCGCCGCCCTCGTCAACCTCGCCCTGCAATCCTGGCTGCCCCCCGCCGCCATGGCCGATTATGGCTGGCGCATCGCCTTCGTGCTCGGCGGAGTCCTGGGCCTGGTGAGCTTCTGGCTGCGCCGCACCCTCGAGGAGACGCCCGAGTTCCTGCGGCTGCGCCACATGGCAGCCCGCAGCCCGGTCGGCGAGGTGCTGCGCCTCCACCGCCGCGCGGTTCTGACCGGCATCGGCATCGTGGCGCTCACGGCGGGCTTCAACGGCCTCCTGTTCGCGCACATGCCCGCCTATCTGGGGCAGGTGCTGCACTACGAGCGGCAGACCATCGCGCTCGCCATGAACGTCGCTCTCCTTGCGATGTCCGCCTCGCTGCTCGCCGCCTCCTGGTTCGCCGACCGGATCCCGCCCCGGCGGCTGATGCAGGCCTCGGCCCTCCTGCTCCTGGTCGCGGTGCTGCCGATCTATCAGGTGCTGGCGCGGGGCAACGCGAACCTGTTCCTGGTGCTGCCGCTCCTCACCGTGGCGGTGGCGGGCGCGAATGGCAGCTTCGCCTATCTGCTCGCCGGGCTCTTCCCGACGCGGGTGCGCTTCAGCGGCGTCGCGCTCTCGCTCAATCTCGGCTTCACGCTGCTCAGCGGCCTCGGGCCTCTGGCGGCGAACGCGCTCGTGGGCGCCACCGGCTGGCTGGCTGCGCCCGGCCTCCTCATCGCGGCCGTCGCCCTCGTCGGGCTCCTCACCGCGTGGCGGCTCGGCGACAGGCCGGCGGAGATCGCAGCGGCGGTGCCGGCCTCCGGCTGAAACCAGCAGTGGATGCCGCCCGGGCCGCCCTGGTGCGGCGGCCGAGGCGACGCTAAGCCGGACCACGATGAAACGTCCGGTTGGGTGACGCGTGACGGACGCGCTCGACGACATAGCCGGCATCCTGGAGCGCACCGGGGAATACCGGGTGCTGCGCCGGCTCAGGGCCTTCGAGCCGGAGGCGGCCGACCCTGAGGAGCCGACCTATCTGGGGCTGATCCTCGACACCGAGACCACCGGGCTCGACCCCGCGGCCGACGAGGTGATCGAGCTCGGCATCATCGCCTTCACGTACGGGCCGAGCGGCCGGATCCACCGGGTGCGCCATCGCTTCAACCAGCTCCAGCAGCCCGCAAGGCCCATTCCCGAAGAGGTGACGCGGCTCACCGGCATCACGGACGCGGATGTGGCAGGCCGGCGCATCGACGACCGCGCCGTGGAGGCGCTGGCCGCCAGGGCGCGGGTCGTCATCGCCCACAACGCCCGCTTCGACCGGCGGATGTGCGAGGCGCGCTGGCCGGTCTTCGCCGGCCTCAACTGGGCCTGCTCCTGCCACCAGATTCCCTGGCGCGAGGAGGGCCACGAGGCGGCGCGGCTCGGCGGGCTCCTGGCCGACCACGGGTATTTCCACAACGGCCATCGGGCGATCGACGATTGCGAGGCGCTGCTGTGGCTGCTCGCCCGGCCGCTCAAGCGCTCGGGGCGCCTCGCGCTCGCCACCCTGATGGAGGCGGCCCGCCGTCCGACCGTGCGCCTGTGGGCCTCCGACGCGCCCTTCGCGCTGAAGGACCGGCTCAAGGACCGGAACTACCGCTGGTCCAGCCGGCGGCGCTGCTGGTACATCGACCTCGACGAGGCGCAGCTCGAGATCGAGCGTTCGTTCCTCTCGCGGGAGATCTATGGCGGCGCTCTCCCCGGCCTGCCCGCGGACCGCTTCACCGCCCGCGACCGCTTCTCGAGCCGAGTCGATCCCGAGGCATGATACCAACGGTCATTGTCATGTGACTGTTGGTTCCGCTCTCGAATTTTTGCCAAGCCTCTTCAACAAAGCCTGTGGCTTGGCATCGAAAATTCGAGACAGGTCAACGGCCAGCTGCGTCAGCATCTTGGGCCGTTGTATGATTCCGGGGTTGGCCGCCGCGCGGAACCGGCGGTCATGGGCGACGACCGCCGGCATGAGAAAACCCGGCGCCGCGGGACGCCGGGTTTCGCGAGATTGGGAGCTCGTCGCGCTCAGTAGCCGTAGTAGAACCGCCGCGGGCCGTAATACGGACGCCGCCAATATGGGCGCGGGCCATAATAGTAGGGCCGGGGTCCGTAGAAGGGGCGCGGCCCGTAGAACGGGCGGCAATAGCCGAAGCGGTTCGGGGCGAAGCCCGGGCCGCAGCCGCCGAGCACCGGTGTCGCCACCGGTTCGCCGGACAGCGCGCCTGCTGCACCGAGTCCGATCGGGGCGGCGCTTGCCGCAGAGGCCAGTCCGAGGCTGCCCGCCACCAGGGCGGCGATCCCGAGCACTTTGACCTGCGTCATCGTGAGCAAACTCCAGACAGGGACCGGACGGCCGGAAGCCGCCCGGGATCCTGCCGGGATAGGGCGTTGGGCCTGAATGCCCGATGAGTGCGCTCCCGTGCCGCCGTTCAGCTCTGCCCCTTGCGTGGCCGGCCGCGGCGCGGTGCTCCCTCGGCTTCGGTCACGACCGCATCGGGCGCCGCGCTGCGGGCCGCGCTGCGCATGCGCCGGCTCTGGCCGAGGCCGCTCGTCTTGGCGAGTTCGGAGCGCTGGGCCGCGTAATTGGCCGCCACCATCGGGTAGTCGGGCGGCAGGCCCCATTTCTGCCGGTACTGTTCCGGCGTGAGGCCCCGCCCCGCGAGGTGACGCTTGAGCGTCTTGTAGGGTTTGCCGTCCTCCAGCGAGATGATGTGGTCGGGCGTGACGGTCTTCTTGATCGGCACGGGGGGTGTCAGCTTCTCCGGCTCCGGCTCCGCCGGGGCGACGAGCTGCATCAGCGAACCGTGGACGGAGCCGATGAGCCCGGCGACCTCGGATGCCGGTACCGAGTTGTTCGACACGTAGGCCGACACGATGTCGGCGGTGAACTCGATCAGGTCGAGCGGGGAGGTTGGATCGTCGTTCGTCATGAGGCACCGGAATGTTTTGCTGAACAACGATGTGCATGACTTTAGCCAAAGGTCAACTTTGTCATTCGAGAGAACTTGTCTTCTCGCAGGATGAAACTCTGCATCCCAAACCGATTGCGCACGATCGGCTACAGCCCGCAGGCATGCGGTGGCCGCAGGGCCGCACCGACACGAGCCGCGCGGCCGGGCCTTGACCGTTGGCCGATCCGGTCTCATTTCGGCCGCCAAGCCCTTGCAGACCCTTGTGGAAGGCGGTCAGGAGACCGCCATCCGACCGAGCTCCCCGCGACCGATCATGACCGACCAGACACGCCGCACCTTCGTCGCGAGCGCCGTGACGGGCCTTGCCTCCGTGCTGTTCTCCACTGCGCTGACCGGCACCGCAGGCGCGTGGCCGCAGCGTTATCCTGCCCCCGCTCCCGAGGCCGAGCCAGATGACGACTGGCCCTTCGGGAGCCGCCGGGCGGTCGAGCCGGAAGATCCGTTCTGGGGCGGGCCGCGGCGGCCGGCGCCGCAGCTGCAGCCGCAGGAGCCGATCACGGCGGTCGACGACGGCCCGATCGACTATGCCCGCGCCTATGCGGCCGTGACGACCGAGCCCTTTCCGGTCCCGGCCTTCCGCTGGCAGCGGGCGAACCCGGTCTTCCTGCGCCAGGAGGTGGCCTATGGCGGGCGCTACGAGCCGGGCACGGTCGTGATCGACCCGCGGGCTCGCCACCTCTATCTCGTGCAGCCGGGCGGGCAGGCACGCCGCTACGGCGTCGGCGTCGGGCGCCAGGGCTTCGCCTGGTCGGGGGTCGCGACCATCAACTCCAAGCAAGCCTGGCCGGACTGGTACCCGCCCAAGGAGATGATCGCCCGCCAGCCGGACCTCGCCCGGCAGGTGAGCCAGCTCCAGAGCGGGCTCGGCGTCCCGGGCGGACCGCGCAACCCCCTCGGCGCCCGCGCCATGTATCTGTGGCAGAACAACAAGGATACGCTCTACCGCATCCACGGCACCACCGAGCCGGAGACCATCGGGCGCAGCGTCTCCTCGGGCTGCATCCGCATGATCAACCAGGACGTGATCGACCTCTACGCGCGGGTCGCCATCGGCGCCCAGGTCGTGGTGCTGGGCTAGAGCATTTTCCGACGAAGTGGATACCGGTTTGTCGCAGACAATGCGGCAACTCAAAGACATAGAACAGAAGCCATCCATGGTTGAGCGACTTCTGTTCTAGAGTTTGTCCAGGAGAAGTGGACACCTTTTCTCTGGCACCGGCTTCCTGGCACCGGTTCTCCGTTCGGACATTCTTCCAATCAATGCCTTGTCTGTCAGGCGCTCATTGAAGCGCCTGACAGACTCTGGCTTCCGGAGCGAGCGCCGGGATCACGAGCGCACGCCCTTCAGAAGGCCGGCCGCGAGCGCGCCGATCGCGCCCAGGGCCGCCAGCACGTTCGCCGCGGTGGACGGGTCGGTGAGGAACGCGGCGAGTGTGGGCTTGCCGGCGAGGCTGGCGCCGATCGCCGCGGCCGAGAGCAGGCCGGTCACCACGCCGGGCGTCAGGAACTTCGTCATGGTCTCTCTCCGGTGTCTGCGCCGCGGGACCCGGCGGCGCGCGGGAGGGCTCAGGCCGAGAGCCGCGCGATCGCGCGCCGCCACCCGGGCTTGGAGGCGGCGGTCGGAGCCGAGGCCGCCATCGCGAGGGCCGCGGCCCTGACCTCGCTCACGCGGCGCCCCCAGCCGCGGCCGAAGCTCGGCCAGGTGGACAGCCGCTGCAGGAAGGCGAGCCGGTCGGCCGAGATCCGCCGGATCGTGCGCGCCGCCGGCGCCCGGGCGGCCGCCGCCAGCGTCATCGGGCCGATCCGCCCGTCATCCGCCACGCCCACGGCGCGTTGCAGCGCCATCGCGGCCCGCCTCACGCCGCTGTTCACCGCAAGGTCGAACACCGCCAGGTCCACCCCGGCCGGCAGGGCGTCGCCGTGCACCGCATCCCAGAACCGCGCCCGGTACAGCGGCGCCACCGAGGCGGGCGTCAGCGCCTTCACCTCCGCCCGGGTCGCCGGCCGCCCCAGCCAGGCCGACAGCGTCGCTTGCGTGACCCCGAGGTTGGTGGGCCCGCCCGGGTCGGCCGGATGATCGGACCAGCCGCCCTCGTGCGCGAGCACGCGCGCGAGCGCAGCGTCGAAGCGCGACGCAGCCATCGAGTCTCTCCAGGGGTGGGGATCAGGGGGAGCCGAAGTCCGGCCGAGCCGGCCTGCCGGACCTCAGGCTGGGGTCAGCTCAGGCGGGCTTCGAGCGCCGCCAAGCGGGCCTCCTGGCCGCGGGCGATGAACAGCGCGAGCTGATCCGGCCGGAAGCCGTAGCGGTCGCCGGCCGGCCGGGCGGGCGACAGCACGCGGGTCTCGCCGCTCGGCTCTCCGTCCTCGCCGAGGATCGGCTCGGAGACCTCGGGCTCGGCGTCCCACTTGTCGTAGCAGATGAAGGCGTAGCGGAACGGGTCGAGGCCGCGCGCCTGCCCCAGCGCGATCGCCCGCTGCACCGTCAGGCCGATGTGGTGCCGCGCCCCCTCCGCGCCCTTCTCGGCAATTGCGGAGAGGAACTGGAAGGTGCCGATCTCCTTGGCGAGATCGCTCGCCCACGCGAGTTCCGCCTCGGTCAGCGGCGCAACCCCGGTCTTCTCGCGGGCATCCGAGGTGTTGATCGAGCCGGTCGCGGCGTAGACGGTGCTCCACCGGTTCGGGGCGAGCCCGCTGGCTTTGGCGTTGTCGGCAGACGGATGGAACCCGGCCTCGGTGAACCAGAACAGGTCGCCGGTGTCGTCCCGGTACACCCGCAGCGGGCCGCCGGCCGCGTACACCACCCAGCGCGCGGCGCCGCTCCAGCGGTCCGCCCACGCCACCTCGCCCGCAAGGCCGCTGACGGCCACGGCGCCGGGGACGGTGATGCCCGCCGTGAAGCTGCCGCCCGCCTTGTCCATCTTGGTGGTCGGATCGAAGCTGGCCGAGGTCCAGAGGCGATCCCAGCTGCTCCAGCGGCCGGCGACCCGGACGCGCTGCCAGGTCTCCCGCGCGGCGGCGTCGTTCAGCCGCGTCGCCCGCTGCAGGGCGTAGAGGCTGCTGTTCGAGTGGGTCTGGACCTCGATGTACCACCACTCGGCCGTGGGCGCGTTGACGAGCTGCGCGCCGTCGTAGAAGCCCGCGGTCGTGAGCGTGTCGAGGTTCGTCGCGGCGGGGAGCCGGCTCGCCTTGCCGTACGTCAGCGCGCCCGCCGCGAGCGGGCCGGCGACGAGCCCGCCGGTGCTGCGGTCGATCCGCAGCGCCTCGATCCAGGCGCTGCCGTCGGCCGAGACCTTCAGGTGCAGGTCGTCGTCGCCGGTCAGCCCGATCTCGGCCCGGCCGGACCAGCCGGATTGGAACAGCAGCGAGAGCGTGTTGGCGGGCGCGTCCTTGTTGAGGGTGTAGCGCAGGTCGCCCGTGCCGCCCTCGGCGCGGGCGAGCGCGGTCCACAGCGCCGCGTTGAGCTTGGCCGCGAACGGATTGGCGGCATCCGCCGTGGTGCCGATCCCGAGGCGGGCGAGGTTCTGCAGCGCCGTGAGCGTGGCCCGGAACCCGACCCACGCACCGCCCGTGTAGGTGTAAAGGTCCGCCTCATCGGTGACCCAGGCGAACCACCCGGGCCGCGGAACGAAGGATCGCCACGCGCCGTCCTGAAACCGGACGATGCGCCCCGCCCATCCCGTCCACGCGCCGCTCGGGCTCGCTCCGGCGATCAGGTAGCGGTCGCCCTCGGCCGGGCTTGCCGGGGGTTCGAGCCGGTCCTTGTCGAGGACGGCGAGCTGCACCAGCGTGTCGAGGCCGAGCAGTGCCTCGTTGTGCGTCACGTGTTTCTGCGCCTGCGCCGCCTGCAGGAGCGGCAGCGCGAGCAGCGGCGTTGCGTCAGACATGGAGCGTCGTCCTCAGGGCCGCGCCGCGGCCGTAGGTTGCGGAGAGCTGGTGGATGGCGATGGACAGGCGCAGCACCGGCCCGCCGAAGTCCGCCGCCTGCTCGGCCGCCGTGTAGGTCAGGCGCGGCGTGTCGGTCTGGACCGTGCGGAGCACCGTCATCCCGTCGCGAATCTCGACCGCATAGGCCTCGGTCTCCTCGGCGAGCGGCACCTCGGTCTGCTCCCAGGCATCGCCGTTGAGCCGGGTGCGGCGGATCCAGCTCAGCACGAGGTCGCCGCTCGCCTGGCGCCGCAGCCGGGCCTGCACCGGGGCGTAGGGGCGCAGGCCCGCCCCCGCGATGGTCAGGGTGGCGCCCGCATAGCTCGCATCCTCCGGCGGCAGTGCCGCCGGCCCCCAGCGGAAGACCTGCGGCAGGGCCCGGCTGGCCAGGGGCATGCCCGACTGCACCAGGGCCTCCGAGAGCACCACGAACGGCGCCCCGGCCGGGGTCGGGTCGCCCAGGGCGAACTCGGTCCCGCGCTGCCCGCGCAGCAAGGTGGTCAGCCGACAGCGGCCCGGCCCCAGCAGGGTGGCGGTGGCCCATTGCAGGATCTCCCACTCGCCCGAGGGGGTGAGCAGGGCCGCCGCGTTGGCGCCGTTGAGCACCTCCATCTCCGGCGCGGAGGTGAGCTCGGCCCCGGCCGGCACCTGCACGTCGAGCGCCGAGACCCGGTCCCAGCGCTGGGTGGGGCCGCTGGAGAGCGGGGCCGTGAGCTGGCCGATGATCGAGCGGGCGGCCACCACCGCATCCGCCGCGAACGGCCCGCCGCCGAGCGCCCGCAGCACCGCGATCGGCGACCACGGCGCGGTGTAGCCGGCGAAGTACGGCGCATGCGCCACCGCGTCCGCGCGCAGCAGCGGCAGGTCCAGGGCCTGGAACAGCCCGACCCCGATCGTCGCCGGCGGGGCCGGCGCCCGCCCGCTGGCACTGCCGTCCCGGTAGGCATAGACGCCGCTGTCCGCCCGCACCGCGCTCACCGGCCGGCCCGCCTCCAGGCCCAGCCGCGTCAGGCGGTAGTCGGTGCGGCTGCCGGCCAGCGTCAGGCTGACGACGTCGCCCGCCTCCAGGGCCAGGGCCGAGGGCGGCAGCACCGCGCCGACCGCCTCGCGCTCCACCACCGCCTGATAGAGCAGCGCCTGGGCCAAGCCGCGGGCGGCGCCCTCCTCCAGGCACAGCGGCAGCGCGGTCCGCGACACCGCGGCCGAGCGGCCGGCGGCGCGGCGCGCCTCGACGGCCGCGCTCTGGTAGGCGCGGGCCGGATCGAGGTAGCTCAGCGCCACCGCGGCCGGCAGCGCGGTCTCGTCCGTGCGGGTGCGCCGGTAATCCGGCCCGGCGCCGGAGGCGACCAGATCGGCTTCGGTGAAGTGGGCCACCGGAGCCTGCGCGAGCGGCCGGAAGTGGATGGCGCCGCCGCTCTCGACCCCATCGAAGAAGTAGGCGGTGCGCAAGGGCGCCAGGCTGTCGCGCGGGGCCTGCACCTCGGCCACGGTGTAGCCGTGCACGAGGCCGTGCAGCGCCGACACGTCGACCGGCGCGCCGCTGCCGGCGCAGAGATCGGCGACGACGTCGGGCAGCAGGCCGAGGTTGAGCCGGCCGGTGAGCCAATGCCCGAGGCTGTAGTTCGGGCTGTCGCTCCAGACCGAAACCTGGCGCGGGAACTCGGGGAAGGGCCGCGCATCCCAGGTCCACACGAACAGCCGCTGCGGATCGACCATGCGGCCGCCGTAGACCGTCGAGACCGGGTTGCCGTCCGGGCTCTGCCAGTGGCGCAGCGTCGCCTCGAGGTAGGCGCGCTGCATCATCAGGTCCTGCCGGCCGGAGGAGTAATGGGGCAGGAAGCTCTCGGAGGATTTCGGATCGACGAAGACGTTGGGCTGGTTGGCGCCCTTGTCGACGGCCGGGCAGCCCACCTCGGTGAAGCGGATCGGCTTGGACTGGGGCCGCCAGGCGGTGGCGGCTTCCTGCCGGACGCCGCCGGGCCGGTCGTGGTGCGGGTTGAGCCACCAGGCGCGCAGATCCTTGATCCGGAACACCCACGGCTCGGCATGGGCGCTGTCGGTGATCGGCACCCGGTTCTGCGCGTCGCGGTCGGCGAGCGTCGGATAGTACCAGTCGAACAGCTCGCCCCCGGCGATGTTCTGCGTCAGATACTCCGGATCGTAGATCGCCTTGTGATCCTGCGCGTCCAGATGATCGAAGCCGTCGCGCCAGTCTGAGAGCGGCATGTAGTTGTCGATGCCGATGAAGTCGATGTTGCTGTCCGCCCAGAGCGGATCGAGGTGGAAGTAGACGTCGCCGGTGCCGTCGGCCGGGCGATAATTGGCGTACTCGCTCCAGTCGGCGCCGTAGCCGATTGCAGCCCCGGCGCCGAGGATGGCGCGGGCGTCGGCCGCCAGGGACTTGAGCTGCGCCACGGCCGGAAAGGTGGCGGGGTCCGAGCGCACGGAGGTCAGCCCGACCATCTCCGAGCCGATCAGGAAGCTGTCGACCCCGCCCGCTGCCTCGGCCAGACGGGCGCAGTGCAGGATGAAGCGGCGGAAGCTCCACTCGGCCTTGGCGCAGCTGACGGTCGCGCCGGTCCAGGCCAGATCGGCCGGCCTCACCGTGCCGAAGAAGGCCGCCACCTGCGCGGCGGCCGCCGCGGTCTTGTCCGGGCTGCCCGGGCGGCCGATCGCCGGATCGCAGCTGAGGCGCCCGCGCCAGGGAAACGCCGCCTGCTCGGGCCCGCCATACGGGTCGGGCAGGCCGTTCCCGGCCGGGATGTCCATCATCACGAACGGGTAGAGCGTGACCGACAAGCCCCGCCGCTTCAGCTCGCCGATCGCCTGCACCACCGAAAGATCCGAGGGCGCCCCGCCGAGCAGCGGGGCGCCGTCCGCGTCCCGGCTCACCACCGACGCTTGCGCCCGCGACAGGCCGCCGGCCCGCCAGGGCACATCCGTGCTCTTGGCGGCCGTCTCGACCTTCGGCAGGATCCGGCAGGCGGCAAGCCGCAGGTCGGTGCCGTGCCACGCCACCACCAGCGCGACGTGCCGGCAGCGCGGCGCCTCGGCCTGGAGCTGATCGAGCGCCTTCAGCAGATCGACCCCGCCCGAGACGGTGTTCTGCCCGGCAATGGCGCCGAACTCGCGCGCCGTCACCGGGGCGGTGGCATAGACGAACTCGCCCATGCCCGGGATCAGGGTCACGGCGGTGATCAGCTCCTCCAGCGCGGGCCGTGCACTGGCGGCGGGCGGGCGGCGGATGATCTCGGCGGTGATCACCGGGACGCGGTTGCCGAAGGCGGCCAACGGCAGATCCTCGAACACGAGATAAGCCACGCCCCGGTAGGCCGGGGCCGCGCCCTCGATCGCCTCGATCTTGGGATCCGGCAGCTGATCCTCCGTGCCGAGATAGAGCCGGGCCTGGTAGTCGGCGAGCCGGATCGGCTTGCCGTCCGCGTAGACCTCGCCGAGGGCCTGGATCGGCCCCTCGCAGAAGGCCACCGCCATGCTGACGCTGTAGCTGTACGTCACGTTGTAGGTCTTCGGCTGCGGCATCCCCTTGCCGCCGCGGGTCTTCACCGTCTCGACGGCCTGGGTCTCCTTGAGCCTGGTGGCCCAGATGATCTGGCCGGCGACGCGGGTGCGGCCGTAGACGCGGGCGATCGCCGCGCCCTCGCTGGACGCGGTGACGTAGAGCTCGGACAGGCGCGGCCCGCTGGCGATCTGCGGCTTGGGCCGCGCGCCGAACAGGGCGCGATCGGCCACCCCGCCGAGGGCGGCCCCGGCGATCCCGCCGAGGACGCCGCCGAGCGGCCCGCCGAGCGCGGTGCCGACCGCCTTGCCGGCATAGGACAGCACCAGCGTGCTCATCGGGCGATCTCCGGAAAGCGGAAGGCATGCGCGATGCGCCGGCTCCAGGCCGGCGGGATCCCGCTCTCCAGGACGGCATGGCCGTCATAGGCGTGGATCATCCGGCTGGGGCCGGAGAGGATGGCGCAGTGCTTGGCCGGCAGCCCGTCGCGCCAGCGGAACAGCAGCACGTCACCGGCTTCCGCCTGCGGGATCGGGATTTCCTCAAGGTGGCGGCGGGCCGCCTCGCGCAGCGTCTCGCTGCCGTGGTCCTCCGCCCAGCTCGGGCTGTAGGGCGGCGGCGCTTCGGGCGCGCAGCCGTACAGCTCGGCATAGACGCCGCGCAGCAGGCCGAGGCAGTCGCAGCCCACCCCCTTGAGCGCGGCCTGATGATGGTAGGGGGTGGCGAGCCACGTCCGGGCGAGCGCAACGACCCGCGCGCGGGTGCGATCAGAGGCGTCCGCCGTCATTCTGCGCTCCCGCCGGGCTGGCCGACACCGCGTAGTCGTTGCCCGGCAGATCCGGGAAGCCGCGGAAGTGGACGCCATTGCCGAACTTGGCCCGGCAACTCGTGAAGGACTTGTCGCAGCCGGCCGTGAGCGTGAAGCTGTCGCCGGCCGCCATCGGGGCCGGCATCGGCTCCCACAGCTCGAGCAAGGCGCTCGCTCCGGAACGCAGGTGGGCGCGCACCTCGACGACTGCCCCGGCATTGGCGCCGGAGGCCCAGACCAGGTGGCCGGCGGTGAACCAGTCGGTGCGGTAGGCCTCGAGGCCCGCGGCGACGAGCGCGCGGGCGGAGCGCACGGCGGTGACGCGGCCGCTGCCCTGATAGGTGGCCGATGTGGCGTCGATCCCGCAGCGGGGATCGCCGAACAGGGCATCGCAGGAGCGCTGGTAGAGCCGGCCGCAGGGCTGAGCCAGCCGATCGGCGAGCCCGCGCACCTCGGCGGTGAAGCCGGTGCAGCCGCGCGAGACCTCGCCGATGGTGCCGGACAGGATGAGCACCGCATGGGCCGGGGCGGCCCAGTCCAGCCACCACACCGCGACGGCGGCACCGTCGTAGAGGCCGCGGGCGAGCTCGGCCTCGGCCAGGCGCCCGCTGCTCAGCGCGCCCATGATCTCCAGGCTGTCGACGGCGAGCCCCGCGCTCTGCTCGAGGGCGCTGCCGGTGGCGCCGCTCTCGGCCGAGCAGAGCACGCCGTCGCAGGTCACGTCCTCGTCGTGATCCGTGAAGCCGAGGCGCTGGCCGTCGCTGCGGGTGAGGATCCAGCAGCGGCACAGGGTGGTGACGCCGCTGGCGAGGCTGGCGGCGAGGCCGGGCGGCAGGGTCTTCATCGGCGCAGCTCGATCACCGGAATGTCGGCGACCACGCCGGCCAGCACGGCCTGGTGGTCGATCTCGAGGCGGTCGCTGGCGAAGCGCACCGGCACATCGAACAGGAAGCCGGCGGTGACGGCAGCACCCGGCGCCGGCGCCGCGGCCAGGGTGACGCGCCCGGTGGTGGGATCGACCTGGAAGGCGGAGGCCGGCAGCTCGGTGCCGGCGACCGCGATGCGCACGGAGCCGGCGACCGGCTTGCGGATGGGGCGGAGATAGGGAGCGAAGGCGCCGCCATAGGTCTTGGCGAGCGGGAACACCGTGGTGCTGCCGTCGCCGGTGCCGAGCGGCTGGTCGGTGGGAGCCGGCTGCTGGCCAAGCGCACAGGAGGCATGGTCGAAGGTGTCGCGCCAGCGGAAGCCGTAGAGCGGCCCGCGGCGCTCCTCGAAGAAGGCCAGCAGCAGGGCGATGTCCTCGGCCCGGCGCAGGGCCGGGCCGGCATTGTAGGAGCGGCGGGAGTGGCGCCAGAGGCTGTTGCGCTCCTCGTCGCCCGAGCCCAGCGTGACGATCTCGGTGCGCCGCTCGGGCCCGCCGCGCGAGCCGTAGGAGAGGCTCAGGGGAAAGCGCACCTCGTGGAAGGCCGTGCACATCTCACATTCCTCGCAAGCCGCGCTGCACCGCGCGGGCGAGCGCGGCAGTGATCTGCGCCTCGGAGCGCGCGAAGCTCGGCGCGTCGGGCGTGGCGATCGAGACCGAGACCTGGATCGGGGGCGGCGCCTGTGGCGGGACGCTGCTGCGGGCGGCCGGCAGGATGCGGCCCGGCTGGAGCGGCACGAAGGTTTCCCGGCCGCGCTCGCCCACCGTGTAGGCGAGGCCCGGCGTCACCGGCCCGCCCTCGGCGCGTCCGGTCGGGTTGAGGTCGAAGCCGAGGCCGCCGAAGACCTGCCCCAGGAGATCGCTGCCCGCCCCTCCCTTCGAGAAGAGGCCCTCGACCGTGCGGTCGATGCTTTTCGCCGCGAGCATGGTGACGAGGCGCGAGAGCACGACGTTGAGTTTTTCGCCGTCGAGGATCGCGCCCTTGAGTCCCTCGGAGAGGGCCGCACCGAAATCGCGGGAGGCCTGCCGGAAGGCGCGCTGCGCCCGTTCCGCCGTCTCGACCTGCTCGGCCGCCGCGCCATAGGCCGTCGCGACTTTCTCGATCTCGGCCGTGAGCTGCGGGGTTACGGCGAGGTCCGCCTTCTTGGCGGCGTCGAGGAGGCGGAAGGCAGCTTCGGCCTTCGCGGCGGCCCCCTCCGACCGGCCGACCGTCTCGGCCTCGACCCGCAGGAGGCCCGTGCGCTTGGTGAGGCGGGCGACCTCGGCGGTGAAATCGTCCTCGGACGCGGATGTACGCGGGGCGGCCGATGCCGGCGGAGCCGGGACGGGATCGGGGTTCTGGGCTGGCATGGGCGTGGCGCCCGAAGCGCCGGCCGGGGCCGCCACCCGGGCGATCTCGGCCCGCACCCCCTCCCCGGCCCGCGCCATCGCGGCCTGGATGCGGGCCGCGCCTGCCGCGGCGGCGCGTTCGGCCTGTGCGAGCGCCCGCTCGGCCACGGGCGCGGCGCGACCGAGCTCGCGCTCATAGGCGTCGATATTGGCCTCCAGGGAGACGACCAGACGGTCAAGCTCGGTCGACATTCTGCGCTCCCGCGGTCTCGGTCCGGATCCAGGCCCAGAGGGCGTCTTCCTCCGCCTCCGTCATCGGCTCGGGCGCGTCGGGATCCTGCGCCCGGTTGAAACCGTCGAGGTAGGCGGCGAACTGCCAGAGGCTCATCGCCCGCAGATCCGCGACGGGGAGCCCCATGGCGGCGGCGGCCTCGTAGAAGGGCGCGAAGGCCATGCGGCCCTCCGGACGGGCGGGACCGGGGCGCATCCAGCGGCCGACCGTCTCGTCCTCGGCACCCTCCAGCCCCGCCGCGAGCGCCAGGGTGGCGGTGGCGATGACGGTCAGGCAGGGCAAATTGTCGAGTTTGTCGGCGAGCGCATGGGCTTCGCCGACGCTGGCCCCGCCGCCGATCAGGGCCGTGCACAGGATGTCGCGCAGATCGCGGAAGCGGTAGGGCCGCCCGGCATGGAGCCGGTGCAGCAGGTCGGCGGGACCGAGGCCGGTCGCCTCCTGGAGGGCTTCGAGATCGCCGATGGCGAGGCGGAAGCGGCGGGTCGCGCCGGCAAACGCGAGGTCGACATGGCCGTCGCGGCTCATGGGACACCTCAGGGAGCGGGCGTGAACGGCACCGGGCCGCTCGATTGCAGGGCGACCGTCACGGTGCAGCGCTCGCCGCGGATCGCCCCGACCTCGAAGCTCGTGAGGTGGAAGAGGCCCTCCCAGTGGCCGCCGCTCTCGGTGGCGGCGATGTCGATCCGGATGCGGACGGGGATGTCCGCCTCGAAGGCGGCGCGCCAGCGTGCGAGGCTCTGGCGGGCCATGACGCCCTTGCCGTTGACCGTCACCGATTTCGAGACGACGTCGCGGGCGACGAAGGGCGCGGCATCCTCATTGGCGCAATCGGGAATGGCGACGCTGTTGGTCTCCTTGGCGAAGGAGATCGAGCGCTCGGTGAGCCCGCAGGGCGCCTCGAAGGTGCCGGCCTGGGTAAGGCTCTCCAGCTTCACGGAAACACCGGAAAAGGGCAGCGTGGCAGCTTCGGCCATGGGTTGGAATCCTCTGTGTCAGACGGGGTCCGGGGCCCGAGGCCCCGGCGGGTCCAGGGCGGAGCCCTGGTCGGGTCCGGGGCGAAGCCCCGGTCATGCGATCGCGACGGCGGTGAAGCGCAGGATGCCGTGCCAGGAGGCGGGGCCCTGCGGCTCGGGCACGTAGAGGCTGCGTTCGTGGGCGATCCAGAGGAGCTGGCCGCGGGACAGCGTCAGGTCGGCCTCGTCGAGGGCGGCGGCGGCCGCAGCGGCGAGGCGCTGGATGGCAGTGGTGCCGCGCTCGCCGCGGGCGAAGGCATGGACGGTGATACGGCAGGTGCAGCCGGTCCAGCCTTCGGCCTCGTAGGGTGTGGTCTCGACGGGATCGAGACGCAGGAAGGGCCAGTCCTCCCCGGCCCGCACGTAGTCGCGCACGCGGCCGTGGATGAGGGTGCGCAGGTCCGGATCGGTGGCGAGGCGAGCCAGCACCGCGTGGCCGACCGGTTCCCCGAGATCGAGGCTTGCCATGTCAGGGCTCCGGGTCCCGCAGGCGATCGAGGACGGGTCCGAGGACGGGCCGGGCGGGAGCCGCAGCGGTGCCGAATTCCCGGGCGGCGAGGCCCGGCGCCGCCACCGTCACGGCGGTGCCCGCCGGCGTCGCCGTGACGATCGTGTCCATCCCGGCCGGGAGGTCGGCGGCGATCGCTTCCGCAGCAGCGGCGAGGCGATCACCGGCCCGGCGGCGGCCTGCCTGCCGGAGGGCAGCGAGGCGGCCGGAGAGGCGGGCGAGGTTCATCAGACCGGCCTCCCCTCCACCAGGACGTGGCTGCCGGCGGGGTCGCGCACGACGGAGACGATGCGCCAGCGGCCTTCCGCGACCGTGACCTCGTCCTCCGCCGTGGGGTTTGGATCGAGGCTCTTCGAGAGCACTACCAGGGTGATGCGGCGGCCGGGCAGGCCCGGCATTTCGGTGCCCTCGTGCAGGGCCTCCAGGCGGTAGCGGATGGGGACATCCGCAAAGCCGCCATCGGCCTGCGCGCGATGCAGGATCCCGTCCCGGCAGAGGGGATTGGCTGCGGCAGCAAGGAGCGCCGCGAGGCTGTCGGCGAGCGCGCCCATTACACCACCACGATCCCGGGGCTGTTGCGCAGAAGTGCTTCGTGGAAGCGCCGCCCGTAGGAGGTCCGGCCGAGGGTGCCGGGCAGGTCGGTGCCGGTCTCGCGCCGTTCGACCTGAAGGGTGCCGCTGCGCAGCACCCGCGGGTCGCCGGCCCGCGCCCATTCGCCCTCCGGACCGAACCCGTCGAGGGTGAGGACATGGGCGGCGTAGAGCATGCGGGCGAGGTCGCGCTCGCCCGGCGCCCAGGTGTGATCGAACTGGATTGCGGCCTCCGCGAGGGCGCCCGCAACCGCCGCGTCGGGGGCTGCCGCGAAGGCGGGGAAGCGGGCCTTGAGGTCCGCGGGCGTCAGCGTGCCGTCCGCCATGGTCAGACCTCCCGCATGCGGGGGCGCCGCCGGGGAGCAGGCGCGTCGGCGATCACGACCTCGCCGGCCGCCTCCCAGGCCCGCAGGAGCGGGTCGTCGCGGTCGAGGAGGTCGAGATCGGCGCTCTCGCCCGGGCCGAGCCGGCGGGGCGCCGCCTCGCCCCGCACCCAGAACAGCCGGGCGCCGCGCGCCCGGTTCGTCACCTGCACCATGGTCAGATCCCGTCGAGGTAGCGGAAGGCGCCGGGGCGGCGGATGTCGAGGCCGCCGAGGCGGAAGGCGCCCGGCACCTCGAAGCGCCAGGGGCCGGTCTGCCAGGCGGGGAAGAACCGGAACGGCATCGGCAGCCACAGCTTCAGGACCGAGGGGTCGCGCCGGTAGGCGACCATCCGGGCCGAGCCGCCGGCTCCCGCGGTTTCGAGCGCGCGCACGCCGATCACGGTCAGGTCCTGGCCGGTTTCGAGGGTGTAGATGTTGTGGCGCCGGATCCAGTCGAGGATGGTGATCGGGCTTAAGGAATCGATGCGGCGCAGCCCGATGCCGAGCATCTGCTCGTAGGGGAGCAGCAGGGTGTCGGCCATCTCGACGGTCGATGAGGCGGTGAACAGGCCGGTGAGCTCGGTATTGACGTCGGCGAGGATCTGCTCGGCGGTCTTGCGGGCCCAGGCGGGGCTGCCGCCCTCGCCCGTCGCCGCGGCGGTGCCGGTGGTCACGGCCGGGTGGTTGAGGAGGCCCGAGAAGCCCTTGGCGGGGTCGCCGAACAGGGCGACCTGATCGATGAACTCCTCGGAGGCGAGCCGCGCGGCCTCGGCCTTGTCGGTGCCGAGATTCATGCCCATGAGCTGGGCCTTGCCGAGTTCTTCCAGGTCGTAGCCGTAGCCGATGCCCGCCATGGCGACGGCGGTCTCGTGCTGGCGGCGCAGCACCTCGGCCTTGGGCACGTCGTCGGCGGCGCCGTGCAGCCAGGTCGCCTGCCCGACCCGGTCGGAAGAGAAATAGGTGACGGTGGGCACCCATTCGGGCGCGGCAGTGTCGACCGGGATGAGCCGCGGATAGCGGATCGCCGGGTATTCGATGCGGTAGATTGTGGGCTCGATGAAGGCCTGCTGGCTCACCAGGAAGGCGAGCGCGCGGGGCGCGTCGGTGACGAGGCGGTCGGTCATGAGGCGATCCTTCAGTTCAGGCGCAGGCGCGCGAGCCCGCCGGCTCCGGCCGAGGAGTCGAAGAGCGCGTTCGGGACGGGGACGTTGCCGGTGCCTTGAGCCGTGAAGGCGCCGGCGGGGGTGAGGAAGGCGGGAGCGCCGGCTGCGACCGCCCCCGAGACCACGACCCAGACGGTGCCCTTGATCATCACCGGGGCGGTGTCGTGCTGGGCGAAGAGGTCGCCGCCGTTGTGCGGGGAGAGGTTGCGGTCGGCGAGGGTGACGCCGCGAAAGACGCTGCCCGTCGCGACGATGCCCTCGTCGCGGGTGCCCTGGAAGGCGGGCTTGCCGAAGCCGATCCCGCCTGCGGTCTCGACGATGCGGCTGACCGTGAGGCTCGGCTCCTCGAAGGCGACCATGCCTTCGTAGGCGGCGGCCGGGCGGCCGGAATAGGTGGTCTGGACGGGCATCAGCGGGCTCCTTGGTGTCTCCAGGCGGTGCGGAGGTTCTCGACCATGGCGGCGTGGGCCGCCTCGGGCGTGAGGGTGTCGGCGGCGGGGCGGCCCAGGGCCGTCCGCAGCGGATCGGGGGCGGGAGCGGCGGCGAGCGCCCGGAAGGCGCCCTCGATCTCGGCCTCGCCCATGCGGGATGCGGCCTCGCCGAGGGCGCGGGAGACCGCCGCGCGGCGGATCGCGGCGGCGTCGAGGCCAGTTGGATCGAAGGCGTCGCCGAGGAGCCGGCGGGCGGCGGCGACGAGGTCGGTGCGGGCGGCGGCGAGGCCGTCGAGGGCGCCGGGCTGCCGCAGGGCCGCGATCTCGCGCTCCCGCTCGGCCAGCGCCGCCGTGAGGCGGGTGGTCTCGGCCTCGGTTTGAAGCGCCCGGGCGACCGCGTCGGCGAGTTGGCGGCGCAGGTCGGCCTCGTCGCCGATGCGGCAGGCCGGCCCGGCGCGGCCGTGCTCCACGATGGCCACATGATCGACGATCACCCGGGTCTGGCGGGCATCGTAGGGAGCGCCGTCCGGGGCGGTGCCGGGGGTCCAGTCGAGATCGCAGGTATAGCCGACCGAGATCTCGCGCCGCCCGGCCTGCACGGCGGCGATGGCCTCGGCATCGGCCAGCAGCAGGGGAATGCGGACGAACTCACCGTCGCGCAGCACCTCGCCGCCGACATGGCCGCGGGCGACGCCGCGCCAGGTGCGGGGCGTGACGGCCTCGGGCGGGTGGCCGAGGGTGACGGGCTTGTGGCCGAAGCTCGCGAGCGATTCCGTCCGGAAGATTTCTTCGGGGTCGCGATAGACCCGGATGGTTCCGCGATCCGGTCGTTCCAGCTCGGCGCCCTGGTAGAGCTGGATATTGCCGGCACGGGCGGCGCGGGCCTGCACCACCAGGGCGCCGCTGCGCAAGGGCCGCGTGTCGGCGATCTCGGCCGGGGGGCCGAGGCTGAGCGTATCGAAGATCTGCATGGGTGGTTCTCTCGGGTGGAGTGAGGCGGTTTCGAAGTTCAGCCCCACGTGAAAACCGGGATGACAGCCTCAATGGCCGGAGACTTATCGCGGCTTCATCTTGGGTCGCATCCGCACAACCAGGGTTGCTCAGCCGACCGTGCTGGCAGCCTCGACATTCCTCATGCTGAGGTGCAGCCGCAGGCTGCCTCGAAGCACCCCGGACCGCTCGTCCCAAACTCCGGGTGGCCGGGATCACCGGTCAGGCGTGCTTCGAGGCAGCCTGCGCGATCTGCGATCGCCTGTACCTCAGCATGAGGAGCGGGGCGGCTCCCTCCTGTCTGGGTTAGGAGGCGGCCATGGCGCCGCATGGCTCACGGAGATCGGTTTCGGCTACGGGCGCCCACGCCGATAGGCGGCCTCGATGCCGGGGAAGAGATCGGCGTTGACGAGCCAGCCCTCGACGCCGGCTGCGAGGACATCACGGGGGGTGAGATTCTCGCGGGCGAGGAGGGCCGCGGTCTCGGCGCGCAGGCGGCCGATCTCGGCCTTGTCGCGCTCGGAGGTCTGGAGGAGCGGGCGCCACGCGTACCAGATTTCGGGAGCCGGGCGGCCGAGGGCGTGGCGCAGGAGGAGCGCGTCGAGGCGGGCGAGCGCGGGGGTGAGCTCGACGGCTTGGCGCGCGGCGATATGGTCGTAGTAGTTGCGCAGGTCGGCGTCGCCGGTGGCGTCAAGGCCGGCCGGCGACTGGCCGAGGAGGCGCGTCACCGGGATGTCGGCGGCGCCCGCCGCCGTCTGGAGGAACAGGCGGGCGACCTCGGGGAGCCCGGAGAAGTCGAGCTGCTTCTGCTGGTAGCGCTCGCCCTCCGGCGAGCGGCCGTCGCCCTCCAGGAGCAGCATTCCGAACATCGACTTCATGGAGGCGGCGTAGCCGAAGCGCTCGGTGAGGCGGCGGGTGCCCTCCTCGGTGGCGAGCGCCTGGGAGAGGCCCGGGACCGAGATCACGTCCTGCTTGGCCTCGGGCAGCATGGCGGCGATGTGGGCGGCGGCGGAGGTCGCCTGATCGATCGCCTCCAGGAGCGCCTGCAGCACGCTGTCGCCGAAGGCGTCGCCGCCCGCCTCCTCCGGAACGGGCGCGCCGACGAGGCGGATCACGCGCGAGGGATGCACGGTCTGGCCCCCCGCCACCGCGTAGGCGGCGGGCTCGCCGAACCAGGGCGAGAGCGGGTCGCGCTCGATCGCGCCGGCCCGGATCGCGTCGCGGCCGAGCGCGTGGAGGTAGCGCAGGCCCCCCGGCCCGATCGTCTCGGGCAGGAGCGGCGCGGCGGGGTCGGGCGCGCCGTCGCCGATCAGGATCGCGGCCCCGCCGTGGAGGCGCGCGAGGCGCAAAGCCCGCAGCAGCACCTCGCGCAGGCGCAGGCGCGTCTCGGCGGCCTCAATGGAGGCGACCTCGGCGGGGGCCGCCTGCCACTGGCGCCATTCCCGCAGCATGTCGAAGGGCACGACGTCCACGATCTTGCGGGCGAGCCAGTTGTCCCGGTAGGCGGCGTCGAGTTCGGCCCTCCCGCGGGGCACGTGGACGTGGAGGGCGCCCGCGCCCTTGTCCCGCGGCCCGCCGAGGCCGGTGAGGAGGTTGGCGAGGCGATCGGCGAGCCACATCAGAGAACTCCCAGCATGCCGTAGCGCGGTTCCCTCAGGGTCAGGAAGGCGCGCGAGAGGGCGTCGACCTGGTCCAGGAAGGCGCCGTTCGGGAAGGAGGCGATCTCGTCGAGGAAGGCCTCGTTCCAGGGGCCTTCGAGGAGGTGGAGGTTGCCCGCCTCCCCTTGCGCCGAGACCGGGGCGGCGCGGGTGAGCTTGTCGCCGCTCTCCGGGGTGGCGCGGGCGTCGTAGCCGGCGAGGCGCCGGATCAGGTCCTCGGCCTGGGCCTTGCCGGCCTGTCCCGGATCCTGCGGCAGGGCGATGCGGCAATCCGGCCCGTCTTCGGCCGCGGTGGCGAGGATGAGGCGCACCACCCCGCCGGGCGAGAGCCGGTCGCGGCGGACATCCGCCACGTAGAAGTGGCCGTCGGGCGCGCGGGCGAGTTTTACGCCCGCCGTGTAGGCGGGGGCGCGGCCGGGGCGCGGCAGGCTCGCGGCGAGGTCCCAGGCCCGCACCATGCGGCAGCCGGCGGGGAGCGCCCGCACCACGTCGAACCAGTGGCGCTTGAACAGCCCGCCCTCGCGGGGGGCCGGGCGCTGCTGGAACTGGCCGGCGCTGGCATAGGCGCCCATCACGGCCTTGTCGCGCTCGACCACCTCGCGCGGGAAGCGCTCCGGAAAAAGGAGTTCGCCCTCCTGCAGCCGAGGATCGGCAAAGCCGATGCCCGTGATGCAGCGGCGCGCGGGCTCGAACTCCATCGGCAGGCAGAGATGCTCGTAGCCGAGCCCCTTGGCCAGGATGGTTCCCGACAGGTCGCGTTCGTGCAGGCGCTGCATGATGACCACGATGGCGGAGCGGGCGGGATCGTTGAGGCGAGTCGGCACGGCTTCGAGGAACCAGCGGTTCACGGTTTCGCGGATGCGCTCGGAATTGGCGTCCTCGGCCGAGAGCGGGTCGTCGAGGATGACCCGGTCGCCGCGGGCCCCCGTGATGGCGCCCGCCGCCAGGGCCTCGCGGAACCCCGCGGCTTTGGTCTCGAAACGCTGCTTGCGGTTCTGGTCGCGCATGAGGCTCACGCGGTCGCCCCAGAGGGCGCGGTACCACTCGGAGGTGATCAGGCGGCGGGTGCGCAGGTTGTCGCGGATGGCGAGGGCCTGCCGGTGCGAGACCGCGAGCGTGCGCAGGTCCGGCCGGTTCTTCGGCCCCCATTCCCAGGCCGGCCAGAACACGCCGACGCAGAGGCTCTTGGAGAGGCCAGGCGGCACGTTGATGAGGAGCCTCGTGATCTGCCCGGCGGTGATCGCCTCCAGATGCGCCGCGATGGCGTCGATGTGCCAGCCATGGACGTAAGCGGTGCCGGGCTCGACCGCGGGCCAGGCCCGGCGCAGGAAGCCTGCGAGGCTCTCCTCGCTCTCGACCCGGTCAAGGGCCCGCAGCAGGGCCGGCGGATCGGCCAGAAACGATCTCGGCGATGCGGCGGAGCTGCGTGCGCTCCTCGGGCGCAAGGAGCGCGAGGGCGGCGTCGAGGTCGAGGTCCGGCGTGTCGTCGTCACCCGTGTTGTCCTTGAGGCCCCAGGCCTCGCGTTCGAGGGCGATCCAGAGGCGGGCCGCCTGGGCGAGGTCGCGCAGGGCCGCGATGCGTTTGGCGAGGGTGGCGGCGCGCGTGTGGGCGGCGAGCCGTCCGGTCTCGTCGTCCGCCCCGGCCGCGAGCGCGTCGATCCGGGCGGAGGCGGCCAGCACCTCCTCCAGGAGGCGCTGCGTCAGGATCTGGCCCTGCTCGATGACGACGCGGTGCGCCGCGACCACCCGGGCGCGAGCGGGCGCCGGGTCGGCAGCGGCCGCGACGAATTCGCCGCGCACCCATCCCTCCCGCCGCGCCCGCGCCAGCACGGCGCCGTGGCCGATGCCGAAGCGCCGCCCGATCGCGCGGGCGGAGGCGCCGCCCTCCCGCCACGCGGCCTCGATCGCCGTCCAGTCGATGGATTGCCGTGCCATGCCGTGTCTTTGGGGTTGTCTTGGGGGGTGTCGTCTTGCCGAGGTCTTGGGATCCCGCGCGCAGGCACGAGCCTCCCTTCGCCTCGGTGATGCCGTGGGCCGGGTCCAGGGACACATCCCCTCGGCAGCGGGTCAGTCCCGCCGGCGGGGCAGTCGAGCGGCCACTTCCGAAGCGGCAGGCCGCAGACCTGGATTACCTGCGCTCTTGATACGCGATCCCGTTTTGTTCGTCAAATGTTCTTTTTGGCCGGGCAGGGATGGCGGTCAGACGTTCGGGCCGTCGAGGCGTGGCGTCCAGTCCTCGACCGCTCCGCGCCCCAGCCAGAGCCCGCCAGGAGGACGGCCGTGCGGCGAGGCTGCGACGGATCGGGCCTTCGCCGTGCTCGTCATCGTGGCGGGTCGAGGCGCGCGGCGCTCAGCGCCGCTCGATCTGATCCTCGTCGAGATCGACCGGGGTGGCGCGGCCGAACATCTCGACGGCGACCCGGTAGCGGCGCCGATGCGGATCGACGGCCTCGACGATGCCGGGAAGGCGGGCGAGCGGGCCCTCCGTCACCCGGACCGCATCGCCGAGGGCGAAGAGCAGGGCCGCAACCGCCTCGGCCTCGCCCTCCCCCGTGTGGCCCGTGAGCGCATCCGCGAAGGCCTGGAGCATGGCGGGCGGGATGACGACGGCGCGCCCTTCGCGAAACAGCACCTGCTCGACGCCCGGATGGGCCTCGACGCGGCGCAGCTCGGCATCGTCGCGCACGCCCACGAAGATCAGGCGGCGCAGGAGCGGCTCGCGCACGATGCGGCGCCGGCCGTTCGGCTCCACGCGCTCGACCTCCTCGCGCGCCTCGAAGGTGGCGAGGCCCGCCTCGGCGAGATCCCGGGCGGCACGGGCGGACCAGCGCGGACGGGTGCGGGCCACCAGCCAGACCCGGTCCGGCGCCACGAGGATGCGCGGGGGACGGGAGCGCCGACGGCGGCGCCGGATCGCCTCCGGGCGCGATGCGGGCGGGCGGTCATGGGCCAGCGCCTCCCGGCGGCGGCGGGCGATGCGACGGAGCTTGGTCGATGGGCTGGTCACGGTCGCCTCGCCGCAGGAAGCGGGGCCGGACGGGACGCGCAGCGCAGGCCCTCGGGGCTGCGCCTCACGGGGGCGGCGGGCCGTCCCGATCGTCCTGCGGCCTCTCGGCCGCGCTCCGTTCCAGATCCCGGATCGCCCGGTCGATCCGCCGCCTCACGATGAGGAACAGGACCACGCCGGCGGCCAGGGTCCAGAGCACGATCAGGGCGGCCTTCATGCCAGCTCCCTAGCGGCGAAAAGCCGTCAGCGGAAGCCCGCGGCCGCTTCCGTCCGGCCGCCTCGCGGCCGTGATGGATCGATGACGACGAGCTGTGGCCCGGTCGGGGCGACGCACGCACCAGGGCGCGCGCCGCGGATCGGCGGCGGATCATGGGGCGACTCCTGCCGTAGAGGAAGAAAGGGCGGCGCGCATGATGCGGCCGGCCGCTTGCACACCCGATAGCTACATGATGTAATGACCATGATCAACACGCTAGGTAGCGATTTCTCCGTCAAGGTTGTGGAAACCATGCGCGAGGGCCGGATCCGGATCGATCAGGGCGAGAGGCTGCGGCTCGCCCGCCTTGCGGCGGGTTACCGCTCCGCGCGCGACGCGGCTTTGCGCAACGGCTGGCCGGAGAGCACCTACCGGGCGCACGAGGCCGGCACCCGCACGATGGGCCAGGACGACGCGGAGCGCTATGCCGAGCGGTTCCGCCGGGACGGGGTGCAGGTGACGGCCAAGGGCCTGCTGTTCGGCGACGACGAGGCGGCGGAGCCCCCGGGCGACGGCGCCCAGGTGGTGGGCGTGCGGGGGGTGATCAGCGCCGGCGGGCTCATCGCCACCGGCGACGAGCAGCCGGACCCGAGCGGCAACCTGTTCGAGGTCACGGTGCCCTTCGCCCTGCCCCCCGGCACGATCGCGTTCCGGGTCGCGGGTGGCTCGATGCACCCGAAATACGAGCCCGACGACATCGTCCTGTGCGCTCAGGCCGGGGAGAGTCCCGAGCGGCTGGTCGGCTGCTACGCGGCGGTGGCCACCGCGGACGGCAACCGGTTCCTGAAGAAGATCCTGCGCGGCTCGCGGCGGGGCACCTACCACCTGGAGAGCCACAACGCCCCGCTGATGCCGGACCGCCGGCTGGTCTGGGCCTCCGGCATCATCAGCACGGTCCACGCGCAGCACTGGCGGCGGTTCACCGGCTCGCGCTGAGAGGGTGCCTCACCCTTCCCCGTCGAGGGCATAGACCGCATCGCCGAGCCGCCGGAGGGCGGTCCCTCCCTGCGCGCGCTTCCACAGGCGGGTGTTGAGGGCCGCGACCGGATCGTGCCCCGGCAGGGTCAGCCCGCGGGCGGCGACCGCCTCCCAGATCTCGGCCGCATGCATCGGCCTCCCGGCGGCCGCCATCACCTCGAAGGCGGCCTCGATCACCCGCCGGCCCGCCGACCGACCGTCGGCCGGCGCCGGGCCGGCGGGCGCCGGAGGTTCTGCCTGCGGCCGGGGTTCCGGCTGCGTCGGCCCGACGGGCGATGGGGGCGCGGGCGCCGCGGCCGTCAGCCGGCGTCCGAGTTCGAGATAGAGCTCGTGCTCGGCAATGGCACGGTCGAGCGCCGCGCGCTGGCGGCGCAGCTCCTCCAGCCGCGCCTCCGCCTCCGCTTCCGACAGGAACATGGCTCTGCCCAAGGAATATTCCGATTCCGCGCCGCGCGCCTCGTGCATGCGGCAAGGGAATATCGCAGAACGGCCCTCTATTCCGCAAGTCCGGTCCGCGCTCCCATGACTCGGAAAAGGAATATTCCCTTTGCCCCGCCAACGCGCGGCTCAGCCCGGCAGCGTCATGTGCCCGTTCCCGTCGAGCGGGGCCGTGGGATTGAAGGCCAGTTCCCAGAGATAGCCGTCGGGATCGGCGAAATAGCCGGAATAGCCGCCCCAGAACACCTTCTGCGGCGGCTTCACGGCCCGCGCGCCCTTCGACAGGGCGAAGGCATAGGCCGCATCCACCTCCGCCTCGCTGGCGAGGTTGTGCGCGAGCGTCATGCCGGGAAAGGCATCCGGTGCGCGGCCCGCATCCTCGACGCCGGCATCCTCGGCGAGCGACGCGCGCGAGAACAGCGCCAGCACGATGCCCTTGAGCCCGATGAAGGTGATCGCCGGGTTGGAGGCCGCCGAGCGCGTCCAGCCGAGCGACTCGTAGAAGGCGGTGGAGCGCGCCACGTCGGCGACGCCGAGGGTGATCAGGGAGATGCGTGGATCGAACATGCCGGATCCCGGATGTGAAACGAGGCCGGAAGGTTCTCCGTCGTGTCCTGACGGTCCGCAAGCTTTTCCGGCCCCGCCTGTCCGCGCGAGGCGCCCGGAGGAGTGTCTCTTCCTCAGCCGGCGGCCTTCTTCCGGGCGGGCTTGGGCGGCACCAGAAGCATGCCCGGATCGGCGGGCAGGAGCTGCATGCCGGCCTCGTCGAGACTGATCGGCAGCTTCGGAAACACCTCGCACAGATGGGCCACGTCGGCCTTGAAGGCCTGCCGGAAGCTGCGCAGCGAGCCGTTATCCGCCCCGAACTGCTTGTGGAGGTTGTCCCAGGACAGGCGCAGGGGCCGCTGCAGGGCGCGCAGGCGGTAGCCGACCCAGAACAGGAGGTCGAGCTTGCGGGCCGAGCCCGAGAAGGCCCGGGCGGCCCGGATGTCCACCGGCAGGGCGTGCTTGATCAGGTTCTCGTAGAAATCCTGGTGGAACTGCACGGTCTTCGACCAGGCGACGCCGCCCTGGCCTTCCACCCGCCAGAGGTCGAGCTTGCGGAAGGGCGGCATGGTGAGGGTCGAGGAGCGCGACTGCCCGTCCCAGAGGCCGATCTGGAGCGTGCAGGCGGCGAGCCGGTTGAGCTGCTCCTTGAACTGCCGGATGGTGCCGCGCTCGCCGCCCGTGACGGCGAAGCCCATCTCGCGCATGAAGCCCGAGAGGCTATCGGCGACCTCGATCGTGGGGCTGCGCTGGCGCACGGCCTCGGTGCAGAGGTGCAGCAGCACGAGGCGGGCCTTGGGGCCGTAGGGCAGGCCCTGCAGCTCCATCTGGCCGGTGGCCGGGTTCTTGATGCGCCCGGCCAGGATGCTGAGGGTGTTGCGGCCGTATTCCCGGAAGAATTCCCGCGTCTCGCCGGGATCGCGGTAGGGCAGCCCGCACAGGGCCAGCACGGAATGGATGTGCTGGATGTTCTCGGGGCTGACGGGCTCGGTCTCGATCACGGCCCGCACGGCGTCGCGGCGGCGCTGGTCGCGGCCCATGCCGGCGCGGGCCTCAGCCGTGCGGGCGGCCTCCTCCCGCGCGGCGTCGCGCTGCGCCTGCCGGTGGGCGATGGTCTCGACGATGACCGCGAACAGGAAGCTGCCCCGCGCGGCTTCGAGCTCCGCCCGGAGGTCCTCGTCGTGGATCGCCGCGATCTTGGCCTCGATGCCCATGGATTGTCGACAGCACCCTCGCGGCCGCGCCGCATCGGTCCAATCCGTCATGACCGATTCCGCTCCCGGGAATCCCGGTCCGGCGGAGGGTTATCCCAAGATTCCCGCGAGTCATCCCCATGATCCTTCGGGGCTCCGCGAGCCGAGGCCCGGCTTCGGAGCGCCGGACGGGCCTGTGGGCCGCCGTGTGGACCCCCTGGGGACGATGCCCGGGAGGAGCCTGGGGACGGGCCCCGGGACATCCCCTGCCCTCGCGGTCGAGGAACTCGGGACGAGCCGTGCACGACCGGGGGGTGGGCGCAGAGTTCGATACGCCCGGATCCGGCCTGCGCGAGCCCACGCAGAGTCGGATACGCCCCGGGGTTTGAAAACCTGTGGGATTCCGAAGCGTTTGGCCGGGCTCGCCCGCCGAATCCGATGCGGATCCACGCAGAATCCGATGCGGCCGGTCGCAAAATCCACGCAGAGTCCCATACGCATCCACGCAGAGTTCGATGCGGATCCGCGCAGAGTGGGATGCGCGGATACGGCCCAACCCCCTGTCAGATCAGCGGAATCACCCTCTCCATATAATCCACAGAACTGACTCTCTAAAGATCCATAGCCCGATAGGGCTTCGTATAGGCCCGATGGCAGGTTCGTTTTGACGAACAAGGGTATGCAGGTGAGGAATGGGGATCGTGTCGAAACGCCCCCTGCCCCGCTTCAACGACGTATGGAATAGAATAGAATATTCCCAAGCCCGGAATCACGCCCTGCGGAGGCGGCTTCCTTCCTCTCTCGGGCGCAGCGCTCTAAGAGCGAGGGGCGTCGCGCGCTGGCGACGCATCAGCCCGTGAGCGCCCGCATGAGCAGCACCCCGATCGAGCGGCTTCTCGCCATCATGGCGCGCCTGCGCGACCCGGAGACCGGCTGTCCGTGGGACCTGAAGCAGGATTTCGCCTCGATCGTGCCCTACACGATCGAGGAAGCCTACGAGGTGGCGGACGCGGTGGACCGCCGCGACCTCGACGACCTCCGGGACGAACTGGGCGACCTGCTGTTCCAGGTGGTGTTCCAGGCGCGGCTCGCCGAGGAGGCCGGCGCCTTCGGCTTCGACGACGTGGCGAGCGCCATCGCCGACAAGATGGTGCGCCGCCATCCCCATATCTTCGGCGAGACCCGCGACCTCGATCCGGATGCGGTCAAGGCGCAATGGGCCGCGATCAAGGCGCAGGAGCAAGCCCGGAAGGGCGCCGCGAACGGTACGCTCGCGGGGGTGCCGCTCGCCCTGCCGGCCCTGACCCGGGCGGAAAAAATCTCCACCAAGGCCGCCACGGTCGGCTTCGACTGGCCGGATGCCGCGCAGGTGGTCGCCAAGGTGCGCGAGGAGACCGAGGAGGTGGCCGATGCCCTCGCGGCCGGCGACGCGGAGGCGGTGGCCGAAGAAATCGGCGACCTCCTGTTCTCGGTCGCCAACCTCGCCCGCCACGCCCGCGTGGATCCCGAGGAGGCGCTGCGACGGGCGAACGAGAAATTCCGGCGCCGCTTCGAGGCAATGGAGGCGCGGGTCGCGGCGATGGGGCTCAGCCTCCCCGAGGCGGGCCTCGCCACGATGGAAGAGGCTTGGGCGGCGGTGAAGCGGGAGGAGTGACGGCTCCGAGCCCCTCCCCGATCGGGGTGGCTCTAGACCGCCACCACCGTCAGGGTGGCGCCGTCGAGGCCGGTGATCCGCACGCGGGCGCCGGCCGGGAGATCCGGACCGGTGACGCGCCAGACCGAATCACCGACGCGGATGCGCCCGATCCCGCCCTCGATGGCCGTGTCGAGGACCACGATCCGGCCGACGAGATCGGACCCGCGGCGGTTGAGGGCGTCGGGGCGTGCCCGCGACAGGCGGTGGCCCACGAGCACCGCCACCCCCGACAGGGCCGCGAAGAGGAGCACCTGCGCCTGCCAGGGCGGCCCGACCGCCCCGACGAGGAAGCCGGTGAGGAGCGCCCCGAGCCCGAGCCAGACCAGAAAAACGCCCGGCAGGGCGAGTTCGCCCGCCATCAGCACGAGCCCGAACAGAATCCAGCCCCAGGCCGGTCCAATCGCCGCGAGGAGATTCGCGAGCATCCTCGCTCAGCTCCGCGGCGGAATGCCGGCGGCGGGCGGGCGGCCGGAGCGGCCCGGCGCGCTCCCCTCGCCGAACACGCCCCGGACGATCTCCGCGATGCCCCCGAGCGTGCCGGTCAGCGCCGCCGCCTCGATCGGCACCACGACGACGCGCTGATTCGGCGCGGTGGCGAGCGCGCGCACCGCCTCGACATATTTCTCGGCGACGAGGAAGTTCGCGGCCGCGAGGTCGCCGCGCGCGATGGCCTCGCTGATCACCGCGGTCGCCCGCGCCTCCGCTTCCGCCTGCCGCTCGCGGGCCTCGGCATCCCGGAAGGCGGCCTCGCGCCGCCCCTCCGCCTCCAGGATCACCGAGGCCTTGCGCCCTTCGGCCCGCAGGATCTCGGCCTGGCGCTGCCCTTCCGCCTCCAGCACGGAGGCGCGCTTCTCGCGCTCCGCCTTCATCTGCCGGGCCATGGCGCCCGCGAGATCGGCGGGCGGCAGGATGTCCTTGATCTCGATGCGCGTGACCTTGACGCCCCAGGGCGAGGCGGCGGCGTCCATCACGCGCAGCAGCTTTTCGTTGATCTCGTCCCGGTGGGACAAGAGCTGGTCGAGGTCCATCGAGCCGACGACGGTGCGGATGTTGGTCATCGTCAGCGTGAGTAGCGCGAGTTCGAGATTCGAGACCTCGTAGGAGGCGCGGGCCGGGTCGAGCACCTGGTAGAAGGCGACCGCGTCGATGCGCACGCCGGCATTGTCGCGGGTGAAGGCCTCCTGGCTCGGCACGTCGAGCACCTGCTCCATGACGTTCACGCGCCGCCCGATCCGCTCGACATAGGGCACGATGAGCCCGAGCCCGGCCGAGAGCGTGCGCTGGTAGCGCCCGAACCGCTCCACCGTGAAGACGAAGCCCTGCGGCACGATCCGCACGCCGAGCGCGATGGTCAGCACCACGAGAAGCGCGAGCCCGATGACCGCAACGTCGAACCCGGTGACCGGCCCCATGGAACATCCCCCTCCCTGTCCTGCCCAGCTTAGAGCATGTGTGTGACGGAGTGGACACCGGTTCGCTGCAGAAAATGCGGTGGAATCAAAAGTCTAGAGCACGATCCGGTGCGACCGGAACGGATCCTTCCCCAACGCTGAACGGCTTGGCCGGGAACGGCGTGGCCGGCCCGGTCCCGCGAAGGATTGAGGGCGGGCCACCTTGCGCCGCAGCAGAGCCGCGGGCCATGGTCCCGCTGGTCGCATCAGGAGGCGACCGCAACCGGAGGGATCCATGAGGTACGCCAAGATCGCCGCGCTGGCGGCCGGGATCGGGCTGCTGCTCAGTGCCGGGAGCCTCGCGCAGGCGCAGGACGCCTCGACGCCCGAGCAGATCGTCGATGCCATGAACACGCTCTGGGGCAAGCATCCCGGCAAGCGGGCGAACCACGCCAAGGGCGTGGTGGTGGAGGGCTCCTTCACGCCGACCAGGGAGGCCGCGACCCTGAGCACGGCCTCGGTCTTCCGCGGGCCGGCGGTGCCCGTGAAGGTCCGCTTCTCGGATGCGACCGGGATCCCGACCATTCCGGATGGCAACGCCAACGCCAAGCCGCACGGGATGGCGATGAAGTTCACCCTGGCCGATGGTGGCGAGATGGACGTGGTGGTGAACTCGCTGAAGTTCTTCCCCGTCGCGACGCCGGAGGAGTTCCGCGACCTCCTGCGCGCCGCCGCGGCGAGCGGCCCCGACGCGCCCCATCCGACCCCGACGGAACAATTCGTCGCGACCCACCCGACGGTTCCGAAGGCGGGCGCGGCGGTGGGAACGCCGTCGAGCCTCGCGCGGCAGGTCTACAACGGCGTCAACGCCTTCGTGTTCGTGGATGCGGCCGGCAAGCGGACGCCGTTCCGCTACCGCTTCGTGCCGGTAGCCGGCACCGACTACCTGGACGCGGCCGAGGCGGCCAAGCGCGACCCGAACTTCCTGATGGACGAGTTGCCGGCCCGGCTCGCCAAGGAGCCGGTGGCTTTCCGCGTGCTCGCGCAGATCGCCGCGGAGGGTGATTCCACCAAGGATGCGACGCAGCCCTGGCCCGAGGATCGGCGCCTGGCCGAGATCGGCACCCTGACCCTGACCAAGGCCGTGCCCGACAGCGCGGAGGCCGAGAAGGCGCTGCTGTTCTTGCCGAACGCCCTGCCCGACGGCATTGAGGTCTCCGACGACCCGCTCATCGACGCGCGGGTTCAGTCCTACGCGATTTCGTTCAGCCGCCGCTCGCAATAGCCGGAAGGGTGGCCGGGACCGGGAGCCGGCGCGAGGCCGGCCCCGCGCCGGCTCCCGCAAGTGCCCGCGATCTTGACGGTTGATTCCGGCGACAGTAAGCCGGAATCGGATAGTAACGAATTTCGGGTTGCAATGCTTTTCGCTCTTCATTTGCAAGAGAACTCGAATATTTCGATCTGGATCGCGCCGGACGACCAGCGGTTGATTCCGCGGGTCCGGATTGTTGCCGATAAGAGTACGGTGATTGAGCTGACCGCCAGCGTCTACTGGCAGGCCGTGAAGGATGTCGGTTGGCACACCACCGGACAATGCGGCTTCGACATCGGCGCAGTGGCGGTTCCGGGTTACTCCGCCGACAGCGACATCGACATCCGGGACTACGAAACGAATTTCCTGCTGTACCGGCGCTCGAAGAGCCTGAACAATATCGCCGCGCGTCTCGTCTATCTCGATTACAAGATCACTCAGAACGACCCTCTCAAGGAAACATTGATTTCACAATTTCAGATTTCTCATACAAATTTGAGGAATATAGACAATAACGCACTTCGATGTATGTTTGGTAATACGGATATAAAATCATCATTTGCGTATGGGGAGTTGGAGTATGAGAAATTCATCGATGTCCTGGATGGGGATCGGTTCATCCGGGCGGTCCTGATCTGCGATCCGTTCATCGAGCTGGCCACGCGGATCCTGTGGCTGCGCAGCCGTGCCGAGCTGGCGCTCAACCCGGCTCAGGCCTGGCGGATCGAGCACATCGCCGCGCCATGCGCCTTCGCCACGGATCTCGACTTCGGCAATCCCGTGCTGCTGAAGCGGGCCTTCTCCGGCATCGACGAGGAGAGCGCCGATTTCCTCTCCAATCCCATCACCCGGTGCCTCGGCTACAACCCCAAGCACGGGAAGCTCGGCCCCACGCATTGGCACGCCGCGGTGCAGAACATCTCCCGCTTCGAGGTGGTCGGCCATGCCGAATACTACGACAGCTTCGCCGCGACGCTGTTCGACCGGCTCGGGATCGAGAGGCCGCTGCCGGAGAGGAGGGCCGAGCCGAAGCGCGTCCTCGAACTGGCCGATCTACTGCGGCGGATGAAGGAGGTGGATCCGCTCATCGAGATGGATCTCGAGCTCAACGAGCGCGTGCTGTCGGTGATCCGCAAGCACTGGAGTCCCGGGGCGTGAGGCGGATTCGCCGGAGGCCCGGGGGCCTCTGCCCTCTCCCGGCTCAGCGCCGGATCGCATCCCCGCCGGTGCGCAGCCGCCGCGCGGTGCCGAAGCGGTTGAGGAGGCGCGGCTCCTTCTCGGGAGCGATTCGGACCACGAGGTGGAGCTGGCCGCCCGCATCCTCCCGGCGGTCGAGGACCTCGGCATTCTCATAGAGCCAGTGGAGGCCCGCTCCCTCCGTCGGTTCGAGGACGAGGGCGAAGCTCGCCCGGCTTTCGGCGATCCGCGCCTCGATGCGGGCGAGCAGGCGGTCGGTCCCCTCCCCGGTGAGGGCCGAGATCAGCACGGGCTTCGCCCCCGCCTGACGGCTGAGGTTGAGCAGGCGCTCGCGCTCGGGCGCGTCGAGGAGATCGGCCTTGTTCCAGACCTCGATGATCCGGTCCGTCTCCGGAGCGATGCCGAGTTCGGCCAGGACGGCCTGCACGTCCTGGCCTTGGGCTTGCGTGTCCTCGTGCGCCATGTCGCGCACATGCAGCAGGAAGTCGGCCTCGATCACGTCCTCGAGCGTCGCCCGGAAGGCGGCGATCAGCATGGTCGGCAGGTCGGAGATGAAGCCAACCGTGTCGGATAGGATCGCGGTTTCGCCGTGCGGCAGCTTGATCGCCCGGGCGGTCGGGTCGAGGGTGGCGAACAGCAAGTCTTCCGCGCGCACCTCGGCGGCGGTGAGGCGGTTGAACAGGGTCGACTTGCCCGCATTGGTGTAGCCGACCAGGGCCACGACCGGATAGGGCACCCGGCGCCGGCTCTGACGGTGCAGGCCGCGGGTGCGGGTGACGGTCTCGAGCTCCCGCTCGATCCGGGTCATCCGCTCCTGGATGAGGCGCCGGTCGGCCTCGATCTGGGTCTCGCCGGGACCGCCGAGAAAGCCGAAGCCGCCGCGCTGGCGCTCCAGGTGGGTCCAGGAGCGCACGAGGCGGCTCCTCTGATAGGCGAGATGCGCGTGCTCCACCTGCAGGGCGCCCTCGCGGGTCGAGGCGCGCCGCCCGAAGATCTCCAGGATCAGCCCGGTCCGGTCGATGACCTTGACGCCCCAGGCCTTCTCGAGGTTGCGCTGCTGCACGGGCGAGAGGGCGCAATCCATGACCACGAGGCGCACCGATTCGGCGGCGATCCGCCCGGCGATCTCCTCGACGCGCCCCTTGCCCAGATAGGTCGAGGGGCGGATCGCCTGGACCGGGAGCATGAGATGGTCGACCACGTCGAGATCGATGGCGGCCGCGAGCCCCACCGCCTCGTCGAGACGCGCCTCGGGGGGGCGCCCGGCCCCCGGGCGCGCAGCCTCGGCCCCGCGGCGGGCCGGATAGGGGCCGACCACGAGGGTGCGGGTCTCGGCGGCGATCGTGCCTTCCGGCTCCGCCATCCGCTGCAGCCGGGCCTCGCCCGGCAGCCGGGCGTCGCCCGGAATCCGTGGTTCCATGAAAGCCGATCTCACCAGCATCGTGCGACGGAGCGACAGGCCGATCCGTCACCGCCGGGGCGGCGTCCCGGGAGCTTCCTCCCGTCGCGCCGCGACGGCGATCGATGACAGATTGGAGGCCGCCCGGCCGCAATCAAGCGGCCGGACCTCCGATTCGCCGGATGCGGTGGTGGCTCAGCCCTTCTCGGCGCCCTCTTCACCCTGCTCGAAGAGCTGCACCGGGTGTCCGGGCATGATCGTCGAGATCGCGTGCTTGTACACCAGCTGGGAATGTCCATCCCGGCGCAGCAGCACGCAGAAATTGTCGAACCAGGTCACCACCCCCTGCAGCTTGACCCCGTTCACCAGGAAGATCGTGAGAGGAATCTTGTTCTTGCGGACGTGATTGAGAAAAGTGTCCTGCAGATTTTGCGCGCGCTCGCCCGCCATTCTTCTTGTCCTTGTGAACCCGCTGCCGGCCCCGGATGGCGGGTCGCTCCGTTGATTTTTGCGGGCCGCGCCGCGCGCGACCCCGGACCTGCACCCTATTACACGGTGAAGCCCGGTTCCGCGCAAGAGGCGTCCGGCCGCGCCGCAGCGATCCGACCGGTCAGTCCCGCTCGGATCGCTGCGCCGTGGCCCGGAAAGTCCTAGCAAGATTGCGGCCCGCCTGCATTCCCAAATGCAGGCGGGCGGCGGCCGTCAGGCGCCGATGCCGAGCGACTTGAGCTTCCGGTGCAGGGCGGAGCGCTCCATGCCGATGAACTCGGCGGTGCGGGAGATGTTGCCGGAGAAGCGGGCGATCTGGGCGATGAGGTATTCGCGCTCGAAGATCTCCCGGGCCTCGCGCAGGGCGAGGCTCATCAGCTTCTCGCCGCCCGCCCCGCTCGGCGTGGTGGGCACGAGGGCGCCGACCTCGCTCGGCAGCATCTCGGTGGTGACCTCGGTCTCGGGATCCCCCTGCGTCAGGATCATCAGGCGCTCGACGTTGTTGCGCAGCTGCCGGACGTTGCCGGGCCAGTCGTGCGACTGCAGCACCGCCATGGCGTCGGGGGCGATCCGGCGCTGGGGCAGGCCCGTCGCCGTCGAGATCTGGTCCATGAAGAAGCCGATCAGCTCCGGCACGTCCTCGCGGCGCTCGGCCAGCGGCGGCACCCGGATCGGCACCACGCTGAGGCGGTGGAAGAGATCCTCGCGGAAGCGGCCCGCCGCGATCTCCTCGGCGAGGTCGCGCGAGGAGGAGGAGATGATCCGCACATCGACATGCACGCGGGTCGTGCCGCCGACCCGCTGGAAGTTCTGGTCGACGAGGACCCGCAGGATGCGGTTCTGGGTCTCGCGGGGCATGTCCGCGACCTCGTCGATATAGAGCGTGCCGCCATGCGCCTCCTCGAGGGCGCCGACCCGACGGGGGCGCCCGTCCGCGGCCTCGACCCCGAACAGCTCCGCCTCCATGGTCTCGGGCGTGATCGTGGCGGCGTTGATCACCACGAAGGGCCCGTTCGCGCGCGCGGAAGCGGCATGGAGCGTGCGGGCCGAGAGTTCCTTGCCCGAGCCCGGGGCGCCCGAGATCATCACCCGGGCATTGGTGGGCGCGACCCGCTCGATGGTCTGGCGCAGCTGGTTGACGGCGACCGAGCCGCCGACGATGCGGCTCGCCTGCCCCGAGCGGGCCTTGAGGTCGCGCACCTCGCGCTTGAGGCGCGAGGCTTCGAGCGCCCGCTCGGCCACCAGGATCAGCCGGTCGGCCTTGAACGGCTTCTCGATGAAGTCGTAGGCCCCCGCCTTGATGGCCGAGACCGCGGTCTCGATGTTGCCGTGGCCGGAGATCATCACCACGGGCAGGTCCGGGGCCTGGGCCTTGACGATGTCGAGCACCTGCAGCCCGTCGAGCCGGGAGCCCTGCAGCCAGATGTCCAGGAAGACGAGATGCGGCCGGCGCTGCTCGATCGCGGCGAGCGCCTCGTCGGAGGACCCGGCCGTGCGGGTGCGGTGGCCCTCGTCCTCGAGGATGCCAGCCACGAGGTCGCGGATGTCGGCCTCGTCATCGACGATCAGGATGTCGGCGCTCATCGCTCACGGCCTCCCCGCGCGGCGGGTGTCCGGCCCTCCGGCCGCACCCTGGTGTATCGTCTGCTTGGCTTGTCCGGGGCCTGCGCGCCACCGGAGATGGACGGCATCGGCCTCACGGGGCGGCGCCCTCCCGGGCCCGCGCCGTCCCGTCGGGGGCCGGCTCGTCGCGCCGGACTTCGCGCAGCAGGCGCATGCGCACCTGTCCGCCCCGCCCCTCCGGATTGTCGTTGAGTTCGATGCCGCCGCCGTGCTCTTCCAAGACCTTGCTCACAATCGCCAGCCCGAGGCCGGTGCCCCCTTCCCGGGTCGTCATATAGGGTTCGAGCAGCCGCTGGCGTCCTTCGGCCGGAAATCCCTTGCCGGTGTCGGTGATCTCGATCACGACGCCCTCCCCCTCCTCGACGAGCCGCACCGCGATGCGGCCCCGCCCGCGTTCCGCCTCGGGCACCGCCTGCACCGCCTCGACGGCGTTCTTGAGGATGTTGGTGACCGCCTGCGACAGGAGGCGGGTGTCGAAGGCCGCGCTGATCCGCGCTTCCTCCCCCTCCATCACGAAATCGATGTCGGGATGCGCCACCCGCATCATGAACAGGTTCTGCTTCACGATCTCGGTCAGATCGTTCCGGGCGATCGCCGGCTTGGGCATCCGCGCGAACGACGAGAACTCGTCTACCATCCGCTTGATGTCGTCGACCTGGCGCACGATCGTAGCGGTACACTGCTCGAACACCTCCTTGTCGGTCGTGATGACCTTGCCGTACTTGCGCCGGATGCGCTCGGCCGAGAGCTGGATCGGGGTGAGCGGGTTCTTGATCTCGTGGGCGATGCGCCGGGCGACATCCGCCCAGGCGGAGGTGCGCTGCGCGGTGACGAGGTCGGTGATGTCGTCGAGGGTGACGACGTAGCCCCGGTCGACCCCTTGCGCCTGCTCGCTCGTCACCCGCACGTCGATGGTGCGCTCGCGGCCGTTGCGGGTGATCTGGATCTGCTGCTGCATCGGGCGCAGCCGCGCCTCCCCGGGCTCGCCGAACAGCCCGGCGAGTTCGGGAACCGCGAGGCGCAGGGGCGTGCCGACGAGTTCCTGGGGCTTGCGTCCGAGCATCCGCTCGGTGGAGGGGTTGGCGATGGTGATGACGCCCTCGGCATTGACCCCGAGCACGCCCGCCGGCACGCCGGCCAGCACGGCTTCCGTGAAGCGGCGGCGGCGGTCGATCTGATCGCGGGCCTCGACGAGCCCGTCATGCTGGCGGCGCAGCTCCTGGGTCATCTTGTTGAAGCTCTCGCCCAGGTGCTGAAGGTCGCCCTCGGTCTTGCGGAAGGGCACCTGCGCGTAGAAGTTGCCGGACGCCACCTGGTCGGCGGCGTTGATCAGGCGCCGGATCGGCGCGACGAACCGGTTGGCGAAGTTGAGCCCGAACCAGACCGCCGACAGGAGCGCGATCAGGGCGATCAGCGCGAACATGCTGGCGAAGGCGATCTGCACGCTGCGCCGCCCGGCATCGATGGTGAGGAATTCGGCCGCGGCGGCCCGCGACACGCCCGGGAACTCGACCGCGAGCCGCGTCACCTCCCGCTCGATCAGCAGGAAGGAATCACCATAGGCCGGCAGCTTCATGAGCGCGCCGAACACCCTTCCCTCGCGGGGAAGCAGGCAGGTCGGGTCGTTCGACTTCGCGGCCTCCTCGAAATCCGCGCTCGATGGCAGCGGCGGATTCTTGAGCACGTCGATGTTGGCGCGCGCCACGGTCTCGTCGGCCGAGCGCATGATGCGGGCGATCGGCAGCCCGAGAGAACTCGCGCGCGCCGTGAGGAAGTTCTCGAACCAGGCCCGCTCCACCTCGAAGGCGGGCCGGGCCCGGGTGAGGTCGTCGCTGAGGATGCGAGCCTCGCGGGCGAGGCTCTGGCACTGGTTGGTGAGATAGGCGTCGGCGACGTCGACGGACATCAGCACGACGTTGCGCATCCGGTCGGAGAACCAGGGGGAAAGCCCACGCTCCAGGGTGATGGAGGCTACGACCGCAAGCAGGATCGTCGGCAGGGTGGCGATGAGGCTGAACAGCCCGACGATGCGCGTGTGGAGCCGCGCCACCCGCGCATTCGCCCGCCGCGCCCGCAGGAACACCCGGGCTTCCCAGGCGATCACCACGATGAGGCCGATCACCAGGGCGACGTTGCCGAGCAGCAGCGTGACGACGACGTTGTGGGTCGGCGCGATCGTCGTAGCGCCGACGAGAATCAGGAAGGTGGCGAGCGCCAGGGCCAGCGCCACGCCGACGACGAGGGCCCCGAACAGGCCCGGCCCCCGCGGCGCGGCCTCCGGCGGGACGCCGGCGGGTTGAGCCCCGGGAGGATGAACGCGGCGCGACAGCAACATGCCTGATGCATGGCCACTACAGTGTGGCGAAATTAATACGGGACCGCGGCCGGTTTGGCGCGCGGTCCCGTATCGCGGACCTGCATCGGAGGGACGACGCGGGTGGGCCGGGGCTCGGCCGCTTCGGCCCGACCGCGGCGCGGTCCCGCGGCGGGATGCGGTCCCGCAGTGGGATCAGGCCGCCTGGCTGCGGGCGCGGCGGGCGACGGGCTTCTGGCCGAGACCGATGCTCTTGGCGAGCTCGGAGCGCTGCGCAGCATAATTGGCCGCCACCATGGGATAATCTGGAGGCAGGCCCCACTTGGCGCGGTATTGTTCGGGGGTGAGGCCACGGCCCGCGAGATGGCGCTTGAGCGTGCGGTAGCGCCGCCCGTCCTCCAGGCTGATGAGATAATCCGGCGTGATCGTCTTCTTGATGGGCACCGGGGGGACGAGTTTCTCGGGCTGGGGCGCCGCCGGGGCGCCGAGCCGGGCCACCGCGTCATGCACGCTGCGGATCAGGCCGGCGAGCTCACCCACGGGCACCGAATTGTTCGATACGTAGGCCGACACGATGTCGGACACGAGTTCAATGGTCTGCGGGGCCTCGGTCTGATTCTCGGAATTCATCGTGTTCCTCGCAAAGCTGCGTACCCCCATCCAGTGGGGTAGATGTTACGCGAGATGCGCTCAACTTCAAGGTCCGTTGGAGCAGAGGCGGATCGGATATGCTTGGAAACAGCCCTCTTTCGTAACGTCAGGCGATCCGCTGCGGCCCCCCTCGACCAATGCGATCGGCGCATGATGCAAAGCTCCTTCGGACACAAGGGGATGGCGGCGGCGGACCGCCGAAAACGCCACCCGTCCAATGGCTTGGTATAGCTCTTATGGGTTAATCCATTTCCAGGCAAGGATTAAGTCTATCGGGAGGGTTGTGTCCAGATCGACGCAGGCCGGCAAAGAATCGAAAAAGTCGAAATGTCGCCGGGCCTTGCATGGAATCCGGTCTAGAGTGATGATGATCGGTAACCTGCGGGGCGCGTATGGCGGAATCAGCCGGGCCAACCGGCGGTCTTCCTGGCTCTGCGGAAAGAAGGTTGTGGTCGGGGGACGTTTCAAAGATGACAAAGCGCAAGGATGGCTCACCGCTGGGTCGTGAGAAGAAGGCTCGCGGTCGAAAGACGGCCAAGACGGTGCCGTCGACTTGGCAGTCACGGCGGCGCGTGATGACGGCCGGCGAGATTTCGGACGAGTATCACAGCCATCCGGGCGCTCCGGCCAATGACAACATGAGGTTGTATTCCCGGAGGCGCCTCTATTGCGTGTCCGCGACGCCCGACGATACGGCGCTGCCCTGCGCCTGAAGCATGACCTTGAGAGGATGGGCTAGGCTGATCCCGGCTGTTCGGTCCGCGACGAAATGTCTCGCAGGTTCGGGCCGGTCTTCCGGCCCCGGCAGGCTGGAATCACGGGTTGGCACCCGTCTCCCGACAGGTGAAGCGGACAGCGCAGCAGATCAGGCACCGCGGCTCTGCTGTGGTCCATCGCCGTTGGCGGGGTGGAAACGCTGAAGCCGGTCGTCCGTCCGGACGGAGAACCGGATTTCACTTGTCTCGACAGATGACCGCGGCGGGCCCGGTCACGCGGGACCGGGCCGGCGCGATGATCCTGCTTAAGCTGCTCTCAGCGGGCATTCAGCGGGGCGTGCGGAAGACCTGAAGGTCGAGGTCCCGGACCTTCTTGCGCAGGGTATTCCGGTTCACGCCGAGGAGTTCCGCCGCGCGAATCTGGTTGCCGCGGGTCGCCGCGAGCGCCGCGCCGATGAGCGGCCCCTCGATCTCGCGCAACACGCGGTGGTAGAGGCCGGGCGGCGGCAGCGTATCCCGAAAGCCCGAGAAATACTCGGCGAGGTGCCGCTCCACGGCCGCCGAGAGGCCTTCCGCCTCGGCGGCGCCCTTGCGCGGCGGGCCGCCCGGCGCCGGCGCGGCAAGCGGCAGCGTGTCGAGCTCCGCCTCGATCACCGGGCCGGTGATCGTCTCCTGCGGATAGAGCGCCGCGAGGCGCCGCACGAGGTTCTCGAGTTCGCGCACGTTGCCCGGCCAGCGATAGCGCTTGAGGCGCTCCATCGCGTCGGCATCGAGCTGCTTGCGGCTCAGGCCCTCGCGCTCGACGAGCGTGAAGAAGTGGCGGACGAGGTCCGGCACGTCCTCGGTGCGCTCGCGCAGGGCCGGCAGGCGCAGCGGCACCACGTTGAGGCGGAAGAACAGGTCCTCGCGGAAGATGCCCTGCTGGATCGAGACCCGCAGGTCCTTGTTCGTCGCCGCGATGATGCGGACATTGGTCTTGATCGGCACCCGCCCGCCGACCGTGGTGTACTCGCCCTGCTGCAGCACGCGCAGGAGCCGGGTTTGGGCCTCCATCGGCATGTCGCCGATCTCGTCGAGGAACAGTGTGCCTCCCTCCGCCTGCTCGAAACGCCCGGCCGAGCGGGCGGTGGCGCCCGTGAAGGCGCCCTTCTCGTGGCCGAAGAGTTCGGATTCGATCAGGTCGCGCGGGATCGCCGCCATGTTGACGGGGACGAAGGGCCCGGCGCGGCGCCGGCCGTAATCGTGCAGCGCACGGGCGACCAGCTCCTTGCCGGTGCCGGACTCGCCGGTGATCATCACCGTGAGGTCGGTCGGCATCAGGCGGGCGAGCGACCGGTAGATCTCCTGCATGGCCGGCGAGCGCCCGACGAGCGGGATGTCCTCGTTCTCCGGCCCGGCGCCGGGCGCCGCGTTGCCGCGGGGCCGCGACAGGGCGCGCCCGACGATCGCCGTCAGCTCCTTCAGGTCGAAGGGCTTGGGCAGGTACTCGTAGGCGCCGCGCTCGGAGGCCCGGATCGCCGTCATGAAGGTGTTCTGCGCGCTCATGACGATGATCGGCAGGTCCGGCCGCACCCGCTTGATGCGGGGCAGGAGGTCGAAGGCGTTCTCGTCGGGCATCACCACGTCGGTGATGACGAGGTCGCCGTCGCCCTGGGCGACCCAGCGCCAGAGGGTGGCGGCATTGCCCGTCGAGCGCACCTCGTAGCCCGCGCGCGAGAGCGCCTGGTTGAGGACGGTGCGGATCGCGGCGTCGTCGTCGGCGACGATGATGTGTCCGTTCGGCATGGGGCTACTCGACATCCGGGGCCGATTCGCGCCCGTCGCGGGCGTGGGACATCGGCAGGAGAACGCGGAAGGTGGTGCGGCGCGGGGCGGGATCGCATTCGACGATGCCGCCATGGTCGCCGACGATCTTGGCGACGAGGGCGAGGCCGAGGCCCGACCCCTGCGCCTTGGTGGTCACGAAGGGGTCGAACAGGTCGGGCAGCAGATCGGCGCTGACGCCCGGGCCGTTGTCGCGCACCGCCACCTCGATCGGCAGGCTCACCCGCTCGCGCGAGCCCGGCACCTGCAGGCGAAGGCCGGTGCGGAAGGCCGTCGAGAGCGTGATCTCGCCATCGACTGCATCCGCGCCGATCGCCTCGGCGGCGTTCTTCACGAGGTTGAGGATCACCTGGATGAGCTGGTCGCGGTTGCCGAGGACAGGCGGCAGCGAGGGGTCGTAGTTCTCGACGAAGCGGATATGGCGGGCGAAGCCCGACTGGGCCGAGCGCTTCACCTGATCCAGCACGCCATGGACGTTGACCGGCCCGCGCTCGACCGGGCGCTCGTCTCCGAACAGCTCCATGCGCTCGACGAGGCGCACGATCCGGTCGGCCTCGTCGCAGATGAGGCGGGTGAGCAGCCGGTCGTCCTCGGCCGCCGACTGCTCCAGGAGCTGCGCGGCGCCCCGGATGCCAGCGAGCGGGTTCTTGATCTCGTGGGCCAGCATGGCGCCGAGCGCCACCATCGAGCGCGCCGCCTGCCGGTGGGTGAGCTGGCGGTTCATCTTGTCCGCGATGGTGCGCTCCTGGAGCATCAGCACCACCATCTCGTCGTCGAGATAGGTCGCGAACACGTCGACGCTGCGCTCGATGCTCAAGCGCGGCGAGCCCAGTTCCACCCGGTACTCGCTCACGCTCGACCGCCGCCGCCGCACCTCGTTCACGAGGGCGATGATCGGCGAGGAGAACGGAATGATGTCGCGCAGGCGCTGGCGCTGCATCAGCCGGCGCGAGTAGTCGAAGAAATGCTCCGCGGCCATGTTGACCTGGAGGATCCGCTCGTCCGGCCCGATGGTGAGCACCGGAAGCGGCAGCGCGTTGATGATCGCGTCGCTCGTCGGTGCGCTCATCGCCGGCACGCTCCCGGCGGAGCCTCCGGAGGAGCCGCGCGGGGGCTCGTCGGGGATGGTGGCCGAACCATCGGGGAGACCCTTTCTCATGCCGCCCGCTTGGCGGCCGGTGCCGCCTGCTTCGCAGCCGGTGCCGCCGGGTCGGCGTCGAAGGCCCGCCGGAGCAGCCCGCGCGCCTCCACCGGATCCGTGGTGGTGACGAGGCGCGCCCGCTCGGGCGCCGGGAGGCCGCCTGCATGGTCCGCATAGGCCGCAAGGTGCTTGCGGGCGTGGCGGACCCCCATCGGCACGCCGTAGCGTGCGAGCAGGCCCTCGTAATGCTCGACCGCGAGGTCCGCCTGCTCGGCGGGCGTGAGGTCGGGGGCGTCCCGGCCCTGCAGCCCGGCCGCCACCGCGCCCACCAGCCAGGGCCGCCCGACGGCTGCCCGCCCGATCATCACGGCCGCGGCGCCCGAGGCGTTAAGGCAGGCGCGCGCCGCCTCCAGGCCGTCGACGTCGCCATTCGCCACGACCGGGATCGACACGGTTTCGACCACCGCGCGGATCGCCGCCCAGTCGGCCCGGCCGGTGTAGAATTGCTGCCGGGTGCGGCCATGCACCGTGACGGCGGCAAGGCCGAGATCCTCGGCCCGCCGCGCCAGCTCCGGCGCGTTGAGGGCGGCGTGATCCCAGCCGAGCCGCATCTTGACGGTGACCGGCACCGCGACGGCCCCGCGCACGGCCGCGAGCAGGCGCGCCGCGTGGTCGAGGTCGCGCATCAGCGCCGAACCGGCCTCGCCGCCCGTCACCTTCTTGGCCGGGCAGCCCATATTCACGTCGATCACATCGGCGCCGTTGGCCTCGGCGAGGCGCGCGCCCTCGGCCATCCAATGCGGATCGCAGCCGGCGAGCTGGACGACATGCGGCAGCACCCCCTCGCCCTCCGCCCGCAGCCGCGCCTCGGCAGTGCCGCGGGCGAAATCCTCCGCCGCCACCATCTCGGAGACGACGGCCGTGGCGCCGAGCCGGCGGGCGATGCGGCGCAGGTGGAGGTCGGTCACGCCCGACAGCGGCGCCAGCAGGGCGCCCGGCAGGCGCTCCGCGTCCGCCCCCGGTCCGGATGGCAGCGCTCTCACTCCGCTACTGGCCTCCGCGTCGCTCAAATAATGGTCAATCCTCATTCTGCACAACAAATAGCCAAAACCAGGCCGTACGCAAGCGAAGATGCCGGGCGGCGCACCGATTTGATTTTGCGCCGCACCCCGCCTAGGAAGCTCCCGCGCCCGCCGGAGCGGGTCTTCCCGGGAGCATCGAGGATCCGGTCCATGTCCGAGACTGCCGCGGTGGTCGTCGCTGCGGGCCGCGGCATCCGCGTCGGCGGCGACACCCCCAAACAATATCGCCGTGTCGGTGGCAAGACAGTGCTGACCCGGACGCTCGACGCCCTCGCCCGCCATCCGAACCTGTCCCGCATCCAGGTGGTGATCGCCCCCGATGCGGCCGCGTTCTACGACGAATGCCTCGCCGATCTCGCGCCGGGGGCCGGCGCGAAGCTCGCGCCGCCGGTCGAGGGGGGCGCCACGCGCCAGATTTCGGTGCGGGCGGGCCTGGAGGCGCTCGACCGCGCGGGCGCCCCGGCCCTGGTGCTGGTCCACGACGCCGCCCGTCCCTTCGTGGACGAGGCCCTGGTCGACCGCGCCATCGCGGCGGCCCGCGCGCACCGCGCCGCGGTGCCGGGGATCCCCGTCACCGACACGATCAAGATCGTCGATCCGCAAGGCCGCGTGCGCGAGACCCCGCCCCGGGAAAGCTTGCGCGCCGTGCAGACGCCGCAGGCCTTCGCCTTCCCGGCCCTGCTCGACGCCCACCGCCGCGCCGCCGCGCAGGGCCTCGACGCCTTCACGGACGATGGCGCGCTCGCCGAATGGGCCGGGCTTCCCGTCACGGTCTTCGCGGGCGACCTGCGCAACCGCAAGATCACGCAGGCCGCCGACCTCGACGAGGCGGACCGTACCTTCGCGGGCGCTGCCGCGCCTTCGGGCGCGGATCGACCCGCCGCAGGAGTTCCCATGACCCTTCTCACTCGTCTCGGCACCGGATTCGACGTGCACGCCTTCACGGAGGGCGATCATGTCTGGCTCGGCGGCGTGCGCATTCCCGCCGATCGCGGCGTCCTCGCCCATTCGGACGGCGACGTGGTGCTGCACGCGCTCACCGACGCGATTCTCGGCGCGCTCGCGGATGGCGACATCGGCGTGCATTTTCCCCCGAGCGACCCGCGCTGGCGGGGCGCGTCCTCCGACCAGTTTCTGGCCGACGCCGTCGCCCGCGTGGCGGCCCGCGGCGGCGTGATCGATCATCTCGACGTGACGGTGCTCTGCGAGTCGCCCCGCATCGGCCCGCATCGGGAGGCGATCCGCGCCCGCATTGCGGAGGTCGCGGGCATCCCGGTGACCGCCGTCTCCATCAAGGCGACGACGACGGAGAAGCTCGGCTTCGTCGGGCGCGCCGAGGGGCTCGCCGCCCAGGCCGCCGCGACGATCCGTCTGCCGTAAGTCCCGGCGCCCGAGCATCGCCCGCCCCCGTCCGGGAGAACGGATCCTCGGGCCTGCATCGGGAGCCGCTCCGGATTCGGCCATGCGCTGGACGAAGCCCCCGGGCGAAGTCCCGGGTGCTTGTCTTGCGGCCTGTCCCGGCGGAGAAGCGGACACGACCTCTCTGTTCATCTTCGAAGGAAGCCTGATGATCGCGGACACCGCCCTCATCACCCGCGCGGGCGTGCTGATCGCCGCCTATCGCGAGCGCCACCGCCGCATCGTCACGGCCGAATCCTGCACCGGGGGCCTCGTGGCGGCGCTGCTCACCGAGGTGGCCGGATCCTCGGCCGTGGTGGAGCGGGGCTTCGTCACCTATTCGAACGAGGCCAAGGCCGAGGTGCTGGGCGTCGATTTCGGCCTCATCTCCGAGCACGGCGCCGTGAGCGAGCCCGTGGCGCGCGCCATGGCGGATGGGGCGCTGGCCCATTCCCGGGCCGACGTGGCGCTCGCCATCACGGGCATCGCCGGCCCCTCGGGCGCCACCGCGACGAAGCCCGTGGGCCTCGTGCATTTCGGGCTCGTCACATCCGGGCGCACCATGCGCCACCTGGAGCGCCGCTACGGCGATCTCGGCCGCGCCGAGGTGCGCCGGAAGGCGGTGGAGGACGCGCTGGGGCTGCTCGAAGGGGCGCTGACGGAGATGTGAGGGGCGTAAGGCCGGTCCCGGCGGCGAACGAACGCCGAAGGCCCGCCCTGCGGATCGTCTCCCGGGCCGGGGCGCTCACGCCCTGGCGTAGATCCGGTCCGCCCGGCTTTCGAACGCGTCCGTGAACCTGCGGAAGGCGTGGTCGAACATCTTGCCCATCAGGAGCCCGAGCGTGAGGCTCCTGAACTCGTAGGTGATGTAGAACTCCACCGCGCAGCTCCCGTTCGGGGCCTCGCGGAAGCTCCAGCGGTTCTCCAGGTGCCGGAACGGGCCGTCGATGTACTCGGCCACGATGCGCCGGTTCGGCCGGTCGAGCTGGACGCGGGTGGTGAAGCGCTCCGAGATCGCCTTGTAGCCGACGCTCATCTCGGCCACCAGGGTCTCCACCCCCGCCCCTCCCGGCTGGCGGCGCAGCACGCGCAGGCCCTCGCAGAGCGGCAGGAATTCGGGATAGCGCTCGACGTCGGCGACGAGAGCGAACATGTCGTCCGGGCTGTGCCGGACGGTGCGGGTGGTGCGGAAGCTGGGCATCGGGTCAGGCGGTCGCGAGGCGGTCGAGCCGGGCCTGCTTGAGCCGGGCGAAATCCGCGCCGGCATGGTGGGAGGAGCGCGTCAGCGGCGTCGCCGAGACGAGCAGGAAGCCCTTGGCGTAGGCCGTCGTCTCGTAGGCGCGGAACTCGTCCGGCGGCACGAAGCGCTTGACCGGGTGGTGCTTCTTCGTCGGCTGCAGATACTGGCCGATGGTGAGGAAGTCGACCTCCGCCGAGCGCAGGTCGTCCATCAGCTGCAGCACCTCGTTCCGCTCTTCCCCCAGGCCCACCATGATGCCGGACTTGGTGAACATCGTCGGATCGAGTTCCTTGACCCGCTGCAGGAGGCGCACCGAGTGGAAGTAACGGGCGCCCGGGCGCACCGTGAGATACTTGGAGGGCACCGTCTCCAGGTTGTGGTTGAAGACGTCGGGCTTGGCCGCGACGACCACGTCCAGCGCCCCCTCCTTGCGCAGGAAGTCGGGGGTGAGCACCTCGATCGTCGTGCCCGGGCTTGCCTGGCGGATCGCCCCGATCACCGCCGCGAAATGCCCGGCGCCCCCGTCCCGCAGGTCGTCCCGGTCGACCGAGGTGATGACCACGTGGGAGAGGCCGAGCCGGGCCACCGCATCGGCCACGCGGGCGGGCTCGTCGCCGTCGAGCCCCTGCGGCAGGCCGGTGCGCACGTTGCAGAAGGCGCAGGCCCGGGTGCACGTGTCGCCCATGATCATGAAGGTGGCGTGCTTCTTCTCCCAGCATTCGCCGATATTGGGGCAGCCCGCCTCCTCGCAGACCGTGACGAGCCCGTGCTCGCGCACGATCCGGTTGGTCTCCGCCCAGCCGGGAGAGCCCGGCGCGCGCACGCGGATCCAGTCGGGCTTGCGCTGGATCGGCTGGTCGGGCCGGTGCGCCTTCTCCGGGTGGCGCGGACGCGCATCATTGGCGAGGAGATCGAGGACGACGGCCATGGGTGATCCGGACGTGGCGCCCGCCCCATGGGGCGCCGACGCCCTGACTTAAGGGCTTGCCGCCGTTTGGGCAAATGGGGCGTGACGGGCTGCCGCGTCATACGAAATCCGATGGATTGCTCGGCGATTGCTGTCGCAATCGCGCGGCAAGGCGGATTTCGGCTTCGCTCAAGGAGGCGCGGAGCTCTGCTCCGCGCCGCGCGGGTTCGGTGAGCCGGGTTCCGAACGATCCGTTCGGAACCCGGATCAGTAGGTCGAGCGCGTCCCGCGCACCGCCCGGTAGATCGTGATCAGGATGATCGCCCCGATGCTGGCCGAGATCAGGTTGCGCCAGAAGCCGTAGACCGGGATGTGGAGCTGGGCCGCCAGGAAGTTGCCCACCACGCCGCCGATGATGCCCAGCAGGATGTTGGCGAACAGGCCCATATTCGCGGACGTGAACTTCTCCGCGAGCCAGCCCGCGAGGGCCCCGATGATAATGGCCATGAAGAAACCGACGCCCGGTTGACCGAGCGCTCCGAAGACCTGACCGTCCATGTGATCCTCTCCGCCTTGACCTTCGGGCTCTGATGCCGAAGGGTTTTTGTCGCTCACCGCGGGAGCGTGACCGGGTTGCACACGGCATCCGCTCCGAGGCCGGTCAATAACGCGGGACCGTCCGGCTTTCCACCAGGGGCGCCTCCATGCGGAAATGCAATCCGGCCGGCGCGAAATCGAAGCGGATGTCGGCCCCGCATTGCACGGTCAGCACCCGTTGCAGCAGGGTCGAGCCGAAGCCCCTGCGGGTGGGCTCCCGGGCCGGCGGGCCGCCGCGCTCGGTCCAGTCGAGCCGCAGCCGCCGGCCGCTCTGCGCCGCCTTCACCTGCCAGTGCACGGCGATGCGCCCTTCCGGCACCGAGAGCGCCCCGTGCTTGGCGGCATTGGTGGTGAGTTCGTGGATCGCCATGCCGGTCGGCACCGCGAGATCCGCCGTGAGTTCGACCGGCGGTCCGTCGAGGGCGATGCGCTCGCCCGCTTCGTCGTTGTAGGGGCCGAGCTCGTTCTCCAGCATCTCCTGCAGCGAGGCCATCTGCCAGTAATCGTCGGTGAGGAGATTGTGCGTCTTGGCGAGCGAGATCACCCGGTCCGAGAAGCTCTGGTAGAACTCGTCGACGCTGGTGGCCGAGCGGGCGGAAGCGCCGAGCAGGGCCTGCACGGTGGCAAGGGTGTTCTTCACCCGGTGATGCAGCTCGCGGATCAGCAGGGTCTGGCGCTCCGCGGTCTGCTGGCGCTCGTGCAGATAGGCCGCCGCCTCCCGCTGGCGGCGCCGCGCCCGCACCGCGAAGCGCGAGGCGGTCACCAGGGTCGCCGGATGGAAGGGCCGTTCCAGCAGCGTCACGTTGCCGAGCGCATCGGTCAGCCGCGGGTCGGGGGGCGATCCGCGTAGGGTGAGGAGCAGGAACGGGTAGTCCGACCACGGCTCCTGACCGGCGATCCAGGCCGCGAGCTCGCGCCGGTCGGCGTCCCGCAGCGCCTCCTCGGTCACGACCGCGCAGCTCCCCGAATCGAGGCGGGCCACGAGATCCGGCAGCCCCGAGCAGACCGCGGCATGGATTCCGCCCTCCGCCAGAATCACGTGCGCCACGGCGGCGTCCCGGCCCGCAGGGGCGAGAATCAGGACCGGCGGATCATTCATTCTCTTTCATCACCGTCCCGATCAGCCAGCAGGCGGCCGGAATCTCCCTCATAGGTGGGCGTGCCCGTGAGCACGCCCCGGAAGGCGCTCAGCGGCTCGCCCACCCGCAAACCGCCGCTTTCGATCCTGAGTTCCCGGATCGCGGCCTCGTGCGGACCCACCCGCTTCTTGACCACCGAGATCGCCCGCCGCAGCGAACCCGCCGCCTCGAAGAACCGGAACAGCAGGATCGTGTCGCTCAGATAGGTCAGGTCGATCGTCGCCGACATCTGCCCCACGAGCCCGTGCTGGGCCAGAACCAGCAGGGTGGTCACCCCCTGCTGGTTCAGGTAGGTCAGGATCTCGTGCATCTGCAGCAGAAGGTGCTGCTCCTCCGGCATCGCGTTGTGGTAGCCGGTCAGCGAGTCGATCAGCACCACCCGCGCATCGTCCCGCTCCACCGTCTCGCGCACGATCGCCGTCAGCTCCCCCGGCGACACCTCGGCCGGGTCGATCTGCTCCACCCGCAGCTGGCCCGTGGCGCAATAGGGCTCGATGTCCATGCCGAGCCCCTTCGCCCGGCGCTTGAGGATGCCGCTCGTCTCGTCGAAGCTCAGGATCAGCGCGCGTTCCCCCCGCCTCAGCGCGCTCACCACGAAGGCGAGCGCGCTCGACGACTTGCCGACGCCCGAGGGGCCGAGCAGCATCGTGCTGGTGCCCTGGTCCAGCCCCCCGCCGAGCAGCGTGTCGAAGGCGGCGATCCCGCTCCCGAGCGTCCCCTCCGGGAAAGGATGGCCGTGCTCGGCCGCGATCAGCCGCGGGAAGACCGACAGCCCGCCCCGGCGGATGACGAAATCGTGGTAGCCGCCGCGGAAGGCGGTCGCCCGCATCTTGATCACCCGCAGGCGCCGCCGCTCGCCGCCGTAGAGCGGCGCGAGCTGCTCCAGGCGCAGCACCGCGTGGCAGAGGCTGTGCAGGTTGAGGTCGTCCTGCTCGGCGGTGATGTCGTCGAGCAGCAGCGCCGTGGTGTCGTGGATGAGGAGGTAGCTGCGCAGGGCGAGCACCTGCCGCCGGAAGCGCAGCGAGCCCTGCGAGAGCAGGCGGATCTCGGACAGGCTGTCGACCACCACCCGCTGCGGCTTGATGCGGTCGATCTCCGCGATGGCCATCCGCACGGTCTCGCCGAGTTCGAGATCGGAGGAATGCACGAGGCTCTGCTGCTGCGAGGGGTCGAGGCTCAGCTCCGGCGGCACCAGCTCGAACACCTCGATGCCGTCGAGCGACCAGCCGTGCCGGTCGGTGACGGTGAGGAGTTCGCGCCGGCTCTCCGAGAGGGTGATGTAGAGGCAGCGCTCGCCGAGGCGCGCCCCGTCGAGCAGGAACTGCAGCGCCAGCGTGGTCTTGCCCGAGCCCGGCCGCCCTTCGAGGAGATGCGCCCGGTTGGCCGCGTAGCCCCCGCCCAGGATGTAGTCGAGGCCGGGAACGCCGGTGGCGATCCGGGTCGCGTCGGGTGGTGCGGTCATGGCAGGCCCTGGGGACGGAATGCAACCGTGACCTATCAGATGCCGCCCGCGCTTGCACCTCGCCCGCCAGGTATCCGGTATCCCAGCTTCCGGAAGTCCTGACGACGATCCGCGGCAATCATGCTCGCCTTGAGGCCCGTATTGGTGCTGTCATGTGCGCCAGGACACATACAGAGTGCTGATACTGTGGCGATGATAGATGATGACGCCATTTGCGAGCGACGCTGAAAACTGTCGAGCTCGCCCGTGAAAAGGGGCGTGCCATGCACAATGCTTGGCTTCACCGTCATGGCGACGGATCGATCCATTACACGCATTGTTGCACCGAGGCGGTGGAGTGCCTTCCCGCCTTCGAGCGACCGGACCTGCCGAGGAAGGCAGGCGCGCGCCTGCGCGCCGCCGCCGGAGCGGCAGTGGCCGCACTCGGCCTTGCCACGGTGGCCTTCTGGATCACCATGCTGAGCACGCCGCCGGTCTCGCGTGCCGCCCTGCCACCCAAGGCGGATCTGTGCTGGACCGCGGGCCACGCGGTGCGCACCGCCATCGATGCGGAGGTCGCGCGGCGCGCCCGGATCGGCTCCGCACCGGGACAGGCCGAGTTCAACGGCCTTCTGCTCTGGACCCGGTCCGCCGAGAGCGCCTGTGCGGCCGGCCGCACCCGCGAGGCGTTGCGGGAGTTCAAGGCGCTGGAGCAGATGATCGCCGCCCGTTCCGTCCGGCACGAGCCGGAAGAGGACTAAGCAGGTTTCTGAGCCCGCGGTCTTCCGACATAAACCTGCGATAGACCAAGGACCTCAGCAGGCGAAGTGGTGGCACGCCAACGCAAGCCTGCTTGGAGCGCCTCCCGCCGAAGTGGAGGCCGGTTCGGCGCAAAGGAGAGCGCGACACAGCGAGAGCTCAGGAGCCGTGCCCGAGCCAACCGGAATCGGCACGATCGCCTGTTCGCGACCAAGACGGTGCAGCCCGCGAGCCTGGAGGCGGCGACCGCGGCCATCGGGGCGACTCTGGGTCAGCTTCGGGCGGCGCATCTGCGCTACCACCTCGCCATGCTGGACGTGCTCACCCCCGCGCAGGTGCGGCGCTACGGCGAGATACGCGGCGACCGTGCGGGCGGGGCCGGGGCGCAGCACCGCGAGCACGGGCACGGCGCGCACCGGCCCTGACCGGGCGGGAGGGGCTGCAGGATGCCGACGGACGCGGCGGCCTCGATCCGGAGGGCGAACAACTCCGGGGATGGCTGAAGGGGCAGCGGGCCGTCGCCACCCGCTCCGAGAAGACCGCCTGCGCCTCACGGGTGCCCTCTGTCCAGCCTTCGAGAGCCTCGACGCTCCTGAGACGCCATCCGTCCGGGCGGAGAGCCGGATGCCGCATCTCCTGGATGGTCTTCCCAAGCCTGCTTGCGCCTGTCCCGTGTCCGCGCTTGGGTGCCGGGGCCGGAGAGGCGGTCTGACCGGGAGGAGCGCATGACGGGGCGGGAGAGAAGCCTCACCTTCGTGCTGGTGCATGGGGCGTGGCACGGAGGCTGGTGCTGGCGGCGCGTGGCGGACCGGCTGGCGGCACAGGGTCACCGAGTCTTCGCGCCGACCTGCACCGGGCTTGGCGAGCGGGCCCATCTCCTCTCCCGCGCCATCACCCTCGACACCTTCGTGCAGGACATCGCGGGCGTGATCGCGGCCGAGGAACTCGCGGAAATCATCTTGGTCGGCCATTCCTTCGGCGGTCTCGCGGTCAGCGGGGTCGCCGACGCGATGCCGGAGCGGATCCGTCATCTCGTCTACCTGGATTCCCTGCTGGTCGAGCCGGGCCGCGCGCCCTTCGACGCGCTTCCTCCGGAGGTGGCGGCCGCCCGGCGCCAGGCGGCGGCGGAGACGAGCGGGGGCGTGAGCCTGCCGGTGCCGCCGCCCGAGTCCTTCGGGGTGATCGATGCCGCTGATGCCGCTTGGCTCGGCCGGCGCCTGACCCCGCACCCGCTCGGCACCTACGAGAGCCCGCTGCGCCTGAAGGGGCCCCTCGGCAACGGGCTGCCGCGCACCTATGTCGATTGCACCAACCCGTCCTATCCGCCCCTCGACGGCGTGAAGGACTGGGTGCGGCGTCAGCCCGGCTGGGATTGGGCCGCCCTTGCGACTGGGCACGACGCCATGGTCAGTACGCCCGACGCCCTCGCCCGGCTCCTCGTGGAACTCGCGACGCCGCGGCCCTGAGCCTCAGCCCATGGTCACGGTGGCCTGGGCGAGATCGATCTCGATCAGCCGCATCCCGAACGGCCGGCCCTCCTGCGCTTCCCAGTCGGCCAGCGCGGCATTGACCTGCTCGGGTCCCTGTTCGGTCAGGGTGCGGCGGCCCACAGGCTCGGCCAGGGCATGCACCACCTCCTCCATCAGCCGTGCGCGGGCCGACTCGTCGATCGGGCCGGAGGCGTCGAGGTAGACGGAGACGATCCGGCGGGACAGGGTCTCGATGACGGCTTGATTGACGGAGGTCATCACCATGTGCGCTCTCCCCTGGGGTGCCTGGCTCTGCCGGCCGGTGAGGCATCAACACCGCAGGGGCGCGAGTGTTGCGATCAGCCGCCCTGGCTCGCCGCGCGGTGAGCCGCGAGCGTGACCACCTCGGCGCTCGGCGGCGTCTCCGGCCGGTCCGGATGCATCATGAAGATCACCGGGCTGCGAGGCGTGTAGCCGGGATTGCCGCGCAGGTTGAGGAGCGGCTGCAGCTCCACCGCCGCGAGGTCCTTCATGGTCGCGTCGCGCCAGACGTGGCCGGGCGACGCGGTCCGTCCGAAGGGCCACCACGCCCTGCGCACGGTCTCGACCTGCAGCACGAGCTTGCCGGTCAGGGTTTTGCGGAAGTTGAAGCGACCCGTGATGGCCATGACCGATTCCCCATCGGGCCACCGTGCAGCCCGTCTCTCAACCAACCCTGATGCGGCCGTCCGGGTTCGCACGCGCTTGAGTGGCGGCCTTCCTCGGATTGCCCTCCGGTCGCGTCCGTGCTCTCTAGTGAAGATAAGGGCCGCGATCGAATCGGCCATGGGGGTGTGGATGCAGAAGCTCGCCTTCGGGGTGTTCCTCGCCATGGGCGTCACCAACCTGCTGGCGGTCCAGGCCGGGCTGATGCAGACTTTGGGCCTGCCCTGGCTCGTGGCTCTCCTGCTGGCGGTTCCGGTCTTCTACCTGCGCTATGTCGGCTCCGTCGCCGGGATCCTCGGCGCAGTGGTGGGCTGGCACTGGTCGCTTCCGGCGGCCGTCGTGCTGTTCGCCTGGCCGGCGATCCTCTACGCGTTGCTTCGCGGCGGGAGCGAACTCCTCACCCTGGCGGCTCCCCGCCGGGCGGCCTGAGGCGGGCGCGAGGCGAAGCCGGCCTCGCGCCACGAGGCAACAGGGTCACTCGTCCAAGAGGATCATTCGTCCAGGTCGAGATCCGGGCCGCCGTAGCCGTAGCCGTACCCGACTGGGCGCGGCCCGTAATATCCCCGGTGCTCCACGATCACCTCGCGCGCCACCGGCCGCGGCCGTTCCACCACGACCTCCTCCCGGACCACGCGGCGTGGCGGCACGATCACGGGCCGCTCGACGATCACCTCCCGCACGACGCGACGGGGCGGCAGAACCACGGGCCGTTCCACCACGGTGCGGCGCGTCACGATGGTCGCGGGCCCGTCGATCTCGGCGTAGCCGTAATCCGCGGCCCTCGCGGCGGTGAGGCTGCCGGCCAGGCCGGCCACGAGCGCGACGGCGCACAGTGCCATTCTCTTCATCGGTCACACCTCCCGACAGGTTTCAGTCCGCCTGCTGACGGAGCAGGCAGAGAACGCCGATCCCCCGGATCCGGACGAGGCGATGTGCGAATTTCGCGCATCGGCCCTTCACCCGAGGCGGCATCGTCCGGCAGCCGGACCGGTGACCGGAAGGGACTCGCTGGACGCACAAGCTCGGCTTGGATTTCTTCATTCTTATCGCCGAGCCTTGGGACACTTCGGCGAATGATGCTTAGGATTTCCTCTCATGAGCCGGGGGCACGAGCGGGGTCGTTCAGCATGCGTCGTGCTTATCCGGCCGCCCTCGAAGCGGTGTCCCTGCGGCTGAGCGAGGCCGTGGTCGATCCGGGCCGCTGGCCGTCGCTCCTCCACGAGATCTCGGTGGCGGTGGGGGCCGCCGGCGCCGCCCTGTTGCAGAGCGATCGGCGGACGCCGGACG
>NC_011894.1:3810000-3830000 GCF_000022085.1 Methylobacterium nodulans ORS 2060 | reverse complement strand
CCCCCGGAAAGGCGGAGAAAGAGAAACGAGGACGGCGCGTCCCGCCAATCGAGGCCTGACCGGCCTCGTATGATCCAACGACGCCGGGAGAGTGAGCGCACCCACGTCCACCAGCATCCTTAGAAAGGAGGTGATCCAGCCGCAGGTTCCCCTACGGCTACCTTGTTACGACTTCACCCCAGTCGCTGACCCTACCGTGGTCGCCTGCCCCCTCGCGGTTGGCGCAGCGCCGTCGGGTAAGACCAACTCCCATGGTGTGACGGGCGGTGTGTACAAGGCCCGGGAACGTATTCACCGTGGCGTGCTGATCCACGATTACTAGCGATTCCGCCTTCATGCACTCGAGTTGCAGAGTGCAATCTGAACTGAGACGGCTTTTGGGGATTTGCTCCAGGTCGCCCCTTCGCTTCCCATTGTCACCGCCATTGTAGCACGTGTGTAGCCCATCCCGTAAGGGCCATGAGGACTTGACGTCATCCCCACCTTCCTCGCGGCTTATCACCGGCAGTCCCCCTAGAGTGCCCAACTCAATGATGGCAACTAAGGGCGAGGGTTGCGCTCGTTGCGGGACTTAACCCAACATCTCACGACACGAGCTGACGACAGCCATGCAGCACCTGTGTGCAGGTCCCCGAAGGGAACCGTGAATCTCTCCACGTAGCCTGCCATGTCAAGGGATGGTAAGGTTCTGCGCGTTGCTTCGAATTAAACCACATGCTCCACCGCTTGTGCGGGCCCCCGTCAATTCCTTTGAGTTTTAATCTTGCGACCGTACTCCCCAGGCGGAATGCTTAAAGCGTTAGCGGCGCCACTGAGGTGCATGCACCCCAACGGCTAGCATTCATCGTTTACAGCGTGGACTACCAGGGTATCTAATCCTGTTTGCTCCCCACGCTTTCGCGCCTCAGCGTCAGAACCGGACCAGACAGCCGCCTTCGCCACTGGTGTTCTTGCGAATATCTACGAATTTCACCTCTACACTCGCAGTTCCGCTGTCCTCTTCCGGTCTCAAGCCCGCCAGTATCGAAGGCCATTCCGTGGTTGAGCCACGGGCTTTCACCCCCGACTTGGCGAGCCGCCTACGCGCCCTTTACGCCCAGTGATTCCGAGCAACGCTAGCCCCCTTCGTATTACCGCGGCTGCTGGCACGAAGTTAGCCGGGGCTTATTCCTCCGGTACCGTCATTATCGTCCCGAAGAAAAGAGCTTTACAACCCTAAGGCCGTCATCACTCACGCGGCATGGCTGGATCAGGCTTGCGCCCATTGTCCAATATTCCCCACTGCTGCCTCCCGTAGGAGTCTGGGCCGTGTCTCAGTCCCAGTGTGGCTGATCATCCTCTCAGACCAGCTACTGATCGTCGCCTTGGTGAGCCGTTACCCCACCAACCAGCTAATCAGACGCGGGCCGATCCTTCGGCAGTCAAGCCTTTCTCCTTGCGGACGTATCCGGTATTAGCCCTAGTTTCCCAGGGTTGTTCCGAACCGAAGGGCACGTTCCCACGCGTTACTCACCCGTCTGCCGCTGACCCCGCAGGGCCCGCTCGACTTGCATGTGTTAAGCCTGCCGCCAGCGTTCGCTCTGAGCCAGGATCAAACTCTCACCTTGAAGAGCTGACCTCAAAACGCTCGATCACAACATTGACAGGGCACACTCGATCCCGGGTTGCCCCGGATCGGTGAGCTTCCAGAAACGTCGGACCGGCGCCTCATCCTGCTCCGGCCAGGGCCCAAGCCCCAGCCCGCAAGGACAACGCCGTCCACGCTTCTCTTCCTCCGATGCACTTGTCAAAGAGCAGAACCGGCTTTCGCCAGAGTATCTCGACCAAGAGAACTTGCCGTCCTCTATACCGAACCGGTCGAACCTGGCAAGTCCCTTTTTCTAACCTTCTCTAACCTTCGATTTTGGCCCCGGATTGCTGGGGCCCGTCGAAGGAGGCGCCCGTATAGTCGGCTCCCGAGAGGCTGTCAACCGCCCCGATCCGGCCGATGCCCCGCCGCTCCGGCAGGACCGGCCGGGGGTGCGCGAAAAGGGGAGGGGAGGGGCCGCGCTCCAGGAGCCGCGGCGCCTCAGCCCCATGTGGGGACGACCGCACCGCTCTTCAAGCCGGGCCCACGGAAGACCGGATCCCGGACCGCCCCGGGCTCACAAGCTTCGAATGAGCTGGTTGGCCGCGAAGGCCGCCTCGTAGAGGGGCGCCATGAGGCGACGGCCCGGCGCGGCCTGCAGCGGCGTGATCGGGATCGGCAGATCCTCCTTCCGCCCGCCGGCGATGAGCATGGCGAGCGCGCGCCCGAACACGGTGCCGGGTGCGATCCCGCGGCCGTTATAGCCGATCGCCGTATAGAGATCCTCGGCCAGGCGATGGATGCGCGGCAGGTGATCGGGCGTCATGTCGATCTCGCCGTGCCAGGCCGTCTCGAAGGCGACGGGTCCGAGATCCGGAAACAGGCGCGCGAGGCGGCGCGCCGCCCAGCGGCGCGACAGGCCATCCTCGCCGCCGATCACCCGCCCCATGGAGCCGACCAGCAGGCGGCCGAAGGCGTCGCGTCGCAGCGAGAACATGACGGGATGGGTATCCCAGAGGCCCTGTCCCCCGCGCAGAATCGAGGCCGCACGTGCGCCGAGCGGCGCCGTCGCCACCTGGAAGTAGCGGATGGGGGTGTAGCTGTTCCGCAAGCCCGGCCACAGGCCGTCCGTGTAGGCGTTCGTCGCCAGGACCACGGCGCGCGCGGTCAGCGTCCCCGCATCCGTCCTGAGCCGCCACCGGCCGCCCTCGCGCGACAGTGCCCGGACCGTGACGCCGGTGCTGATCCGCGCGCCCGCGCCCTGCGCAGCGCGGGCGAGGCCGCGCGCATAGCCCATCGGATTGATCGTGCCGGCGCGCCGGTCGAGGAGGCCGCCATGGAAGGCGCCCGAGCCGATCGCCCGCGCGGCCTCCTCGCGGGACAACAGCTCGACCGGCGCGCCGAGCCGGCGCCATTGCTGCGCGCGCCGCCGCAGATCCTCGAAACCCCTGGGTGAATGGGCGGCATGGATGGTGCCGTCGCGGCGCGCCTCGCAGCGGATGCCGTACCGCTCGATGAGCGCGAAAACGACGGAGGGCGCTTCGCTGAGCGCCGCCAGGAGGGCGGGGCCGTGCGTGTCGCCGAGCCGCCCGATCACCGCATCGGGCGGCAGCCAGAGCCCCGCATTGACGAGGCCGACATTGCGGCCCGAGGCGCCGAAGCCGATCCGGTGCGCCTCGAGCACGTGGCAGGCCAGCCCGCGCTGAGCCGCGTGCAGAGCGGTCGACAGGCCGGTGAAGCCGCCGCCGACCACCGCCAGTTCGGTGACCGCGTCTCCGTCCAGCGTGCCGACAGGCTCGGCCTCCTCGGCGGAGATGTCCCACAGCGAAATCGACGGGTTCGCGGTCATGCCATCTGGTCAATCCTGCGGGGAAGCCCGTGCCGGCGGGCCGCGTCTCGACACCGCCGCAGCCGGCGCGAGGGCGACGCTCCGCCAAACATCCGCGCAGGTCAACATCAGGACTTCGCATACGGCCTCGTCGCCTTCCCGCCGGATCCGACGCCCTGACCGTGAGCGCGCCACCTGAGCAGCTTTCCTCCCGGCGGCCAGGCCTGGAGCCGGATCCGTTCACGGTGGAACGGACCCTGCTCTCGATTTTTGATTGTGCCGCATTGTCTGCGACGAACCGGGATCCACTTCGTCGGAAAATGCTCTAGTCACGCGTTGCAGGCGCCGAGGTTTCCCGGGACAATGCGACGGTCCCGTCGCCGAACCGTTCGGATCCTCCGTGAGCGAGCCAATCTCCCCGCGCCAGCAGGACATTCTGGCGATCGCCCGCCTTCAGGGCCGGGTCAGCGTGGAGGATCTGGCGCTCCGCTTCGACGTCACGCCCCAGACGATCCGCAAGGATCTCAACGAGCTCTGCGACAACCGCCTGCTGTCGCGGGTGCATGGCGGCGCCGTGGTGGCGAGCGGGGTCGAGAATCTCGCCTATGAGGCGCGCCGGCTCGTCGCCCATGCCGAGAAGCGGGCGATCGGGCTCGCGGCCGCCAAGCTCATCCCCAACAACGCCTCGCTGTTCATCAACATCGGCACGACCACCGAGGAGGTGGCGCGGGCGCTCGTCGAACACGAGGACCTGCTCGTCATCACCAACAACCTCAATGTCGCAACCCTTCTGTACCGGCACCCGAAGATCAGCCTGATCGTCGCGGGCGGGCCGGTGCGGCGCGCGGACGGGGCGGTGATCGGCTCGGCCGCCGTCGACTTCATCAACCAGTTCAAGGTGGACTACGCGGTGATCGGGGTCTCGGCGATCGACCAGGACGGCGCGCTGCTCGATTTCGACTATCGCGAGGTGCGGGTCGCCCGCGCAATCATCGCCAATTCCCGCCGCGTCATGCTGGTGGCCGACAAGCTCAAGCTCGAGCGCACGGCCCCGATCCGGGTGGGGCATATCGGCGAGCTCGACGACTTCGTGACCGACGCGCTGCCGTCGTGGCCCCTTCGGGAGCTGTGCGACCTGCACAAGGTGAGACTGGTCGAGGTCGGAACGGATCTATCCGACCCGGCCGCCGCAGGCGCGGTCTGAGGCATTCCGCCAGAGCATAACGCTGGGTCGGAACCATGCTCTCCGAGCTTCGTTGTCGGGCCTGAAAGACGAGGTTGGCCATGCACGGAACCGTTGCTTGTGCCCGTCGGCCGATCCACCGCGATGCGAAGTCCTATCACGGGAGAGATCCGATGAAGACCACGCTTGCGATCTCGACGCTCGCCGTCGCCCTGGCGATGCCCGCTTTCGCCCAGATGGGCGGCGATTTCCGCCAGATGGCGCTGATGTCCAACGCCTTCGAGGTGCGCTCCAGCCAGATCGCCCTGCAAAAGAGCCGCAACCCGCGCGTGCGCACCTTCGCGCACGAGATGATCCGCGACCACCGGGCGGCGAATGTGGCGCTGCTCGGCGGCCCCGAGAATCTGGCCCGGGCGACGGCGGCCGGTCCCGGCGGGCTGGTCGCGGCGCCCTTCGAGATCGCAGGCGGCGCCGTCGGCGCGGCCACGGGCGCGGCGGCCGGCGCAGTGGCCGGCACGCTCCAGGGCGGTCCGGTCGGCGGCCTTGAGGGCGCCGGCGCCGGCGCGGCGCGCGGCGCAAGGGTGGGTGCGAACGCCTTCGATGTGGAGGGCGACGTGACCACGACGGCAGCGACCTCGGCGGTGCCGCTGAGCCCCGAGCAGCAAGCCATGCTGGCCGAGCTGTCCCGGATGCCGCCCGGTCCGCGTTTCGACCGGACCTACGCGCGGATGCAGATCCAGGCGCACCGCATGGCGATCGCGAGCCACCAGGCCTATCTGCAGAGCGGCCCGAACCCGGCCCTGCGCACCTACGTGCAGCAGGTGCTCCCCTCCATGCAGGAGCACCTCGCCATGGCCGAGCGCTTGCCCGGCGCTCGTTGAGCGCGGGTGCTCGCTGAGCGCCAGCATCGCTCCGAATCCGAATGGCGGGCCGGGCGGCCCGTCATTCATCCTCGTATCGGTCTGCCACCGGCCTTTGCCGACCCTGAGGGAGTGAAACCGGCCGAACGAGCACTTCCTTTCGTGGCAGCCAACCCCGGCCCTCATGCTGAGGTGCTCCTGGCGATCGAAGATCGCACGGAGCCTCGAAGCACCCCGGAACGCTCGTCCCAAGCTCCGGGTGGCCGGGATCACCGCTCAGGGGTGCTTCGAGACCGCCTCCGGCTGCACCTAGCATGAGGAGCGGGGCGGCTTCTGTTCAGATCGCCACCTCGGTGGCGGCGCCGATCGTCTCCGCGTCGAAAGCCACGCCCTTGACCAGGGCGAAGACCGGCAGGCCCGGAACCAGGCCGAGGTCATGGACCGCGTGCCGGGTGAGCGAGGCGGACAGGACCGCGCCCCCGCAGGCGATCTCCACCGTGGCATAGGCGCCGGTGCTCTCGGACACCGCGGTGATCCGGCCGGCCAGGTGGTTGCGGGCGCTCAGGCCCCGCGGCGGCTCCACCGCCACCAGCACGTCGCGCGACCGCACCCGGACGCGAACCGGGCTGCCTTCCGGCAGCTGCAGATGGGGCACGCTCAGCGTTCCGGCGGCGCCGTCGAGCCGGGTGAGCCCGAAGACCAGGTCGTGGCCTGCCACCCGCATGTGCAGGAGGGTGCCGGCTTCGCCCGCCTGCTGGATGGGCAGGAGGTCGGCGCGGCGCAGGATCGCCTCGGCCGGCCCGGAAGCAGCGACGCGCCCGGCTTCCAGCACCACCACCGTGTCGGCGAGCCGCGCCACCTCGGAGACGGCATGGCTGACATAGACGATCGGCACCCGCGCCTCGTCGCGCAGCCGTTCGACATAGGGCAGGATCTCGGCCTTGCGGGCCTCGTCAAGGGCCGAGAGCGGCTCGTCCATGAGCAGGAGGCGAGGATGGGCGAGCAGCGCCCGGCCGATCGCCACCCGCTGGCGCTCGCCGCCGGACAGGCCGGCCGGGCGCCGGTCGAGGAGCCCGGCGAGGCCGAGCAGGTCCGTCACGGCCTCCAGGGTGACGCCGCTCTCCGGCCGCCCCGCGAACCAGCGGCCGAACAGGAGGTTCTGCCTCACGCTGAGATGCGGCAGGAGCCGTGCATCCTGGAACACGTAGCCGACCCGCCGCCGGTGCACCGGCACGCAGATGCCTTGACGCGTGTCGAGGAGGGTCGTCCCGTTCACAATGACGCGACCGGACTGCGGCCGCACCAGCCCGGCCATGACGTTGACGAGGGTCGACTTGCCCGAGCCGGAACGCCCGAACAGGGCCGTGACCCGCCCCTCGGCGGCGAAGGCCGCGTCGAGCGTGAAGTCGCCGAGCCGGTGCGCGACCTCGACCGCGATCATGCGCCGAGCCGCCGCTTCGCCCGGCGGGCCAGCCCCTCCGAGGCGAGGAGGGCGGCCATCGACACCGCGATGGAGATCAGCGTGAGGCGCAGCGCGCCGCTCTCGCCGCCCGGAACCTGGGTGAGAGCGTAGATCGCCGAGGGCAGCGTCTGCGTCTCGCCGGGGATGTTCGACACGAAGGTGATGGTGGCGCCGAACTCGCCCATGGCCTTGGCGAAGGCCAGCACGGCGCCCGCGATGATGCCCGGGAGCGAAAGCGGCAGGGTGACGACGAGGAGGACGGCGAGCGGGCGCGCGCCGAGCGTGGCTGCGGCCTGTTCGAGCCGGGGATCGACGGCCTCGATCGACAGCCGCATCGCACGCACCATCAGCGGGAATCCCATCACCGCGCAGGCGAGCGCCGCCCCGGTCCAGCGGAACGAGAACACGATTCCGATCTCCGCGAGGGCCGCGCCGAACAGGCCGCGCCGCCCGAAGGCGAGGAGCAGCAGATAGCCGGTCACCACGGGGGGCAGGATCAGCGGGAGATGGACGAGCCCGTCGAGGAGCGAGCGTCCACGGAAAGACACGCGGGCGAGCAGGAGGGCGACGAGGAGGCCCGGGATCAGGCTCGCCAGGGTCGCGACGCCCGCCACCTGCAGGCTGAGCCGCACCGCATTCCATTCGTCGGGTGTCAGGAAGGGCAGGGCTCCGCTCCGGACCTCGGGGAGGATACGGCGCCGCTCTAGCACGAGTCCGGTGCCGGTGCGGTAACGGATGCGTCGTCGCGCAGGGCGGGATGCAATTCCGTCAGCCGGGCGTCCGTGATGGCCCCCGGACCAATGCTGAGGTCTCGTGCAATATCCGCCCGCTTCTCTGCGCGGCAAGCCAATCCCTGCCTGCTCCCGAGTGCCGTCGTGCTCCAACGCACTTGCCACGACAAGATCAAGAGGATGAACGATCTCATCGCTTGACCGTGTTCATCCATCGCTCATAGTCTTTTCTCACACGAACCGGCGACCCACCACGTATTCCTCGCTCGACCGAAAGCACGAGCGACCGGGCGCTGCTGTGCGATGACGGGGGGTGAACGATGAGCAAGTCGATCGTCGGAATCTGCGTGGCTGTCCTCATGAGCGCGACCGCGACCGTGAGCTACGCCGAGGGTACGGCGGCGCAGCGCGCCGCCTGCACGCCGGACGTCTTGCGGCTGTGCAGCAGCGAGATCCCGGACGTGCCGCGCATCAAGGCCTGCCTGCGGCGCGAACGCCAGAACCTCAGCACCTCCTGCCAGGCCGTGCTCAACGAACTCGACCGGGCGGCGCCGGCGCGGGCCGTCGCGGCGAGCGTCAGGTCCTGAGGGCGGTCCCGCTCTCCCGGGCGAACAGAGCTTCCATCTCGCGCCGGAGGCGGACGGCCGGGTCGTCGGCCCCCATGGAGACGTCCTGCCAGCGCAGGGGGGTTCCTGCCGCGACCGGGCGGGTGAGGGTGAAGCCGTGGGCGAGCCCGATCGGCAGGCCGCCGACGGCGAGCGAGGCCCCGGCAGGCATCAGCCGTCCGTAGACGGTGTAGCCGCCCTCGCCGTCGAGGCGCTCGCCCGCCTTCAGATCGCGTTTGGCCGTCGCCACCACATCCGCGCGGAAATCGCGCGTCGCGCCGGTCGGCTCGCCCCGCACCATCACGCTCGCCACCGACAGGCCGAGTTCGAGCCCGATCAGGTGGTAGGGCTTGTACATGGCGGCGTAGCGCCCGCTGGCATCGGTCCTGAGGCCGTATTCGGCAAAGCAGCGGCGCACGTAGTCCGAGGGCGCCTCGATCACCACGTAGACGCCCCAGCGCAGGTCGCGAAAGACCGGGCGCCCGTCCCGCTCCAGCGAGGACACGACCTCGACGGTGCCGGGGAAGGGCAGGACGCCGCCCTCGGATCGCGGCCGCAGCACGTTCGGCAGGTCGTCGACGCCGCAGGGCGGGAAGGCGAGGCCGTCCGGTCCGGGATCGAGGTCGCAGGCATTGGCGACCGCGGCCATCTCCAGGGCCGACTTGGTCCCGTCCAGGAAGGAGTTGAACATCTGCGGGTTGAAATCGCCCACCGCCACCTGCTCGGGCGTGAAGCCGTAATGGCTCCAGACCGTATCAGGGGTCGAGGCGTGAAAGGCCGGAAGGTACTTCGTGCCCTTGCCGGCGCAGACGACCGGAAAGCCTGCCGTGCGCGCCCAATCGACCAGTTCCGCGATGAGGGCCGGCTGGTCGCCATAGGCGAAGGAGTAGAGGATCCCGGCCTCCGCGGCGCGCCGGGCGAGGAGGGGGCCCGCGAGGGCATCGGCCTCGACATTCACCATCACGACGTGGCGCCCGTGGCGGCAGCACAGCAGCACATGGCGGATTCCGGCGCCCGGATGTCCGGTCGCCTCCACCACCACCTCCACACCTTCGGCCGCGATCAGCGCCTCGGCGTCGTCGGTGATCCAGGTGCCGCCGGTCCGCAGCGCCTCGGCGGCGGAGCGGGCCTCCACCCGTTCGGCAGGCCAGCCGACGCGGGCGGCGGCAGCCCGGGCGCGGGCCGGGTCGAGATCGGCGATGCCGACCACGTGCAGGCCGGGTGTGCGCGGCGCCTGCGACAGGAACATCGAGCCGAACTTCCCGGCACCGATCAGGGCGATGCGAACCGGCCGGCCGGCTTCGGCCCGCGCGGCGAGCGTGCGATGGAGACTCAAGGCGCTGTATCCTCCCGTCCGCGGCGCTTCTCCCGCACCGTCAGATCTCGATCCCGGTGCCGACCGCGATGAGCCGGTGCCCGGCACGCAGAAGGCGCCGGTGCGCTCGGCATTGCGCATCATGAAGGCGAAGAGGTTGTCGCGCCAGACTGCCATCACCGCCTCCTCAAAGGCGTAGAGCGGGCTCGTGCCGATATCGCCGTACACGACCCCGAGGGCGCCTCAGCCGGGTGGCGCGGCTGCGCCCCGCCACCCTGCTCGGATGTCTTTGCTTCCGCATCATTCTGATCGCCGAACCACAGGACGCTTTGGCGAAGGATGCTTAGGAGCAAGTCCGGCCTCGGGCCCGCGCTCCCGCTCCGCGCATCTCCCGTCACGTCGAGGGACCGGGCCACGGGCAGCGTCTCCGGCGAGATGAGCGTGTCGCAACAGGAATTCAGGGCGGGGTGTCCGGGACGGCGACGGCCGATGGTTCGTCCCGGGCGGTCAACCGACCAGGTCGCGGTGCTCGGCGTGGCGGCGCAGCCATGCCCCCGCATAGCTGCACAGCGGCACGATCTTGAGGCTCTCGGCCCGGGCATGCGCGGCGATCTCCGCCATGAGGCGCCCGGCAGCGCCCGTGCCCCGGAGCTTCGGCGGCGCGTAGACGTAGAGGATGGCGAGGTTCCGGTCCCGGCGGCGGTAATCCGCGAACACGATCTCTCCGTCGACGGGAAGCTCGAACCGGCTCTGCTCGGTGTTGTCGCGCATGGGGCGTCGCTCCGCGTCCAGGCCTCTCCAACGAGCGGCCGCGCGTCCGGTTTCCGGCCCGGTGCTTTCGGTTAGACAAGGGCCCGTCCTTTCCGTTCAGCCCGGACCCTGCCGATGACCCGACTGTTCCTCGTCCTCGCCGCCCTCGCCGGTGCCACGGGCACCCTCGCCCGGGAGGCCGCGCCGCCGGTCGCCGCCGATCCGGTGATGCCGCAGGCGCCGGCCCGCAAGCCCTATCTCGGAGAGGGCGCGCTCGACACGACCGTGATCCTGCCGCCGCCTCCGGCATCCGGCACCGAGGCGGATGCGGGCGACCGGCTCACCTTCGCGGGCACGCGCGCGCTCAAGGGGACGCCGCGCTGGACGCTCGCCACGGCCGACGTGGCCGGCGGAGCGTCCCACCTCCTGGCCGACTTCTCCTGCGCGCTCGGCACCCGCCTCGATCCCGCCCGACTGCCGGCCGTGATGGGGCTGCTCGAACGGGCACGCCTCGACGTGGTCGCGGCGGTCGACCGGCCCAAGGCCCATTTCGCGCGGGTGCGTCCCCATGTGGGCAACGACCTGCCGATCTGCGTCGAGCGGAGCGAGCGGCTGGCGAAGAGCAACTCCTACCCGTCGGGTCATGCCACGGAGGGCTGGACCTATGCGCTGATTCTGGCCGCGGCCGCCCCGGCGCAGGCGACCGCAATCCTCCGGCGCGGCCGCATCTACGGCGAGAGCCGCCTCGTCTGCGGCGTCCATTGGCGCAGCGACGTGGAGGCCGGTCGCACCACGGGAGCGGCCCTGTTCGCGGCGCTCCAGGGCGACGCCGCCTTCCGGGCCGATCTCGACCGCGCCCGCGCCGAACTCGCGCAGGTGCTGTCCGGACCGCCGGTCACCCCCGATGCCGCCACCTGCGCGGCGGAAGCGGCGGCGGCGGCGAACCCGCTGCCCTAAGCATCATTCGCCGACGATCACACGGTTCGGCGATAAGAATGGCGCTCCTCTTCCCGGAGGATGCGCCGATGCTGGCGATCGACTGGCGTGGCATCGACCATGCGAGATGGGTCGACGGCCCGATGCAGCAGCATCTTGGGCTGTTGGCATGACATCCAGGCCGGATCTGCAATCGCACACCCTCGTTCCCGCCTGATCTCTCGGCGGTCGAGAGGCCCCCAAAGAGAGGTGATGCTGCACGCCTCCAGTCACGTGATCGCTGAACAGCCCATCCTGTCCGGAGCCAATAGCCTCCGCAGCCTTCGGCAGCGCACGGCAGATCCTGCGCATCAGGCAACAGGACCGCTTTGACCCGCTCTTCGTTCGGTGTACATAACCTATGATCGTGCTCCTGGCGCCATATCAACCGGTACTCGCATATGACGCGCATTCCCTCCGTTGCCGTGGCTTTGATCCTGTTCAGCAGTGCCGCCGTAGCCCAGATGGCTGAAATCACAACCGGAAGCACCGGAGATGTCGTCGAGATCACCTCGGACCAACGCGCGCTCATCAAGCGGCACGCGAGCCAGCGCCACGCCCATCCCATCAGGCTCAAGAGATTGATACCGGCTGGATCGATGGTTCCGGACCATGTGGAGTTCGAGCCGTTGCCCGCGGCAATCATCGGCGAGAACCCACGCCTGCAGGGCTACGGCTATTTCTTATCTGAGACTGGCATCTACATCATCGCCCCAGGCTCGCGGCGGGTGATCACCTCGATCGACTGAGGCTGGATGGCGCTGCGACGTCCTGTCGGCAATCGGCAGGGCATACCCGCGCGGCAGTCGCCTGATCGCTGCTGCGGAATCACGAAGCCAATTCTCGGCGAGGCGGGCGTGAGGTCGGGAGCCGGGCCCGACCATCGGCGCGAGGACCCGGACGGACAGGCCGATCTGGCGCCCCTTCCTGAAGCTGGCGCAGGCACTCGCTCGTGCGCGAAAGATCCGCCCGGGAGGTCGCCGGCAGAATCTCGGCCGCAGCCGGTCCGCCACTCGCGAGGTGCGCCGGATGCCGTATCAGGGGATGTCAGGCGATCCGCAATGTCCAGATCAGGACGAGGCTGATGGCCAGCAGCACCGCAAGCGATCCCGTCACCGCCAGCGTCACGCGCCCGCCCACCCGGGCCAGCACGCGCAGATCGACGCCCAGGCCCAGCGCCGCCATCGACACCACCGTCAGATAGCCCGCCAGCTGCGTCACCGGCCGCGAGGCCGCCTCCGGGATCAGGCCGAGCGAGCGGAAGCTCGCGAGCGCCAGGAAGCCGAGGATGAACCAGGGCACCAGCTTGGTGAAGCCGGGCGGCCCGGCGCGCCGCGGCGCCGGCGCACCCTCCGGCGGCAGGTGGCGCGCCAGCAGCGAGAAGATCACCACCACCGGTCCCAGCATCAGCACCCGCACCAGCTTCACCAGCGTGCCGACCTGCGTGCTCAAAAGCCCCACCGGCACGGTGGCGGCCAGCACCTGCGGCACCGCGTAGACGGTGAGCCCGGCCAGCACCCCGTACTGGTGCTCGGACAGGCCGACGAGCGGGATGAACAGCGGCAGGCCCAGCACCATCAGCACGCCCAGCACCGCCGTGAAGGCGATCGAGGCCGCCACGTCCTTGCCGTCCGCGCCGATCACCGGCGCCACCGCGGCGATGGCCGAGTTGCCGCAGATCGCGTTGCCGCAGGCGACCAGGATCGCCATGCGAGCGGGCAGGCCGAGCAGGCGGCAGATCGCAAAGCTCGCGGCGATCGCCAGCCCCACCGTGCCGACGATGCCGGTGAGGAGCGCCGGCCCGGAGGCGACGATCGCCCCGAGGCTGATCGAGGCGCCGAGCAGGGTGACGGCGACCTCCAGGACCTGCTTGGCGCTGAAGGCGATGCCCGGCCGGAAGCGGGCGCTCGGCGTCCAGGCGGTGCGCAGCGCGATGCCGATGAGGATCGCGATGACCAGGGCCTCGATGTAGGGGTGGCCGAGGCTCTTCTCCTCGACCGCCTGGATGACGACCGCCACCATCGTGATGCCGAGGCAGAGCGCGATCCCGGGCAGCGTCGAGGCCATTCCGTCGGCGCGCGGCACGGCAGCCTCCTTGGAAGAAGTTTTCGTCGTCATCGGAGGTCCTGCGGGGTATCTGGAAGAAAGCCTCTGCCGACGCGCCGAAATAGAGAATCTTCGTCTCCATCTCGCTCGGACTTTGGAAGACGCGTCTGTTGATCGCATCCGCGCCAGACGCGACACTGGCGGCCATGAGCCAGAGGCCCGAGGCGCGCGCGATGACGTTCGATCCCTACGGCGAGCCGCTGCCCGTGGCGCGCGACACCGCCCTGTCGGCGGGCGACCGGCGCGCCCGCCGCCTTGCGGTCGCGGTGTTCTGGACGCTGGCCCTGACGCTGGTCGCGGGGCGGGTCTATCTCGACCCGGTGCCCGCCGCACACGGGCTTGCCGCCGCGCGGGCGCATCTCGTCGCCCTCGTCGCGACGCCCTGAGCCGCCCGTGGCCCGGGCGCATCCTGCATCAGCCGCCTCCATCGTGCCTCAGTACACGTCCGCGAGGTAGGCGGCGATGGCCTTGGCGTCGGCCTCGCCGATCGGGGCGCCATGGACCTTGATCATCCTGGTCACTCCGCCTCCCAGAAGGCTCGGCCGTTCCCGGGCGGCTGCATGGCGATGTAATCGGGCGAGTGGCAGGTCAGGCAGTTGGCCTGCGCGGCCGCAAAGCCCGGATCCGGGCCGGGCCGCAGCTGCGCGGTTCCCTCCGGCAGCGTGTAGGTGCGGGGCTCCGCTCTGGCGGCGGTCCTCGGCGCCGCCAGAGCGGCCAGAGCCAGGGTGAGCGATCGGAGCATCATCGGTCCCTCCCTCACGCGGCCTGCATGCGCAGGGTCTCGATACCGTTGCGCATGTAGCCGGCCGGGTTCCACATCGGTCCATGTTCCTCGCGTCCAGGGCGTCTGCCTGCGCCATGCCCATGGTGTCGGGGCGTCGCTGCCGGAGATCGGAGCCTGTCCGGCTTGGCTTCTGGAATGGACAGAACGAGACCTGCCGAGGCGAAGAGGGCGACCGCCGCCATGATGGAGGGCAGGGTGAAGCAACCCCACCGGCCCTCATGCTGAGGTGCGGGGCGGCTTCCACGCGGGTCGGGTTCTATTGAGGCAGCCTCTAGCGCAGCTCCAGGAGCACGCTGCGGAAGCTCTCGGTGCTCCCGCAACGCTCCCCATCATCGCTGAGCAGCCGCACGCGGCTGCCATCCGGCGCCACGAGCAGACCCTCGGGCTGGAAATCCGGGATCGCCGCCAGCGCCTGCGCGGCACCGGGCACGCGGATGGGCGCGGCGGAAGCCTCGCCGGACCAGCGGTAGAGATCGAAAGCCTCGCCGCCACCGCCCGAAGCACCCGCGACGATGAAGTAGGTCCCGGCGTCCCGCGCATAGGCGATGTCGCGGATGCCGCGGCCCTTGAGATCGAGGGGGATCGGCCGGCCCAGGCGGGGTGGGGCAGCGCCCGCCAGAACCTCGGCCGGATTCTCGAACGGCACCACCAGGGCGTCGTTGTCGAGAGTGAGCGGGTTGCGCACGCCGATCAGGAGCGACCGGCCATCCGGGGCAGGGGCGAGGCCCTCGATGGCGAAGCCCTTGCGCTTCGGCGCGAGATCGGGCCTGGCGGGACCATCGAGGGCGATGCGCTCCGCGAAGCGGGGATCGAGGTCCGACAGGGCCTTCGCCAAACCCTGGAAGGACGCGCCTCGGGCCGCCACCGCGAGCGCATCGGGCGACGCGCCGGACACCGTTGCGGCAGCGAATTGGTGGCGCGATTCCTGAATCTCCCCGTCCTTGGTGCGGCTGTGCGAGCCGATCACCACGAGGTCGTCGCCGAACCACGCAACGGCTTCCAGATCCGCCTTCCGCGCCCCCGCTTTCGCGCCGAAGGACGGGCCGAGATCGGCTCCCCGGAGCGGGAGCGCGGCGCCCGCCTCCTCGGACCTGTAGAGGCGCAGGACGTTGTCTTCGTCGTTCACGGCGAGAAAGCTCTCGCCGAAGCTACCGGGCGGATAGGGGACCGCGCCCGACGCCTCGCACATTCCCTCGTGAACCAGGACCGGACCGGTTCTGACCTGCGACCAGCCCGCACTGCAGGGCAGGCACAGGACGAGCGCACAGGCCAGCAATCCCAGGCGTGTCATGCGGTTCCTCCCCGCCCCGCTCCGGAAGAGGGATCAGCCGCCGGTCATCGGAGGAAAGAACGCAACCTCGCGGGCACCCGCGAGGGCCGTCTCGGGCCTGGCATGCACCCGATCGATCGCGGCACGCACCACACCCTCGTTCTCGAAGGCGTAGGCGTATTCCTCCCCGCGTGTCTTGAGCCAGCCCACGAGGTCTCCGACGGTGGCGACGGTCTCCGGCGGCTCGACAATCTCCTCGGGGCGGCCGATCCGCTCGCGGACCCAGGCGAAGTAGACGAGCTTCATGGGGCACCGTCGTCGATCATGTGGCGCAGGCCCGCCCGCAGGTAGTCCCAGCCCGTGTAGAGGGTGAGCGCGGCCGAGATCCACAGAAGGGTGAGCCCGATCGTGATGGTGCCCGGCAGAATGAGCTCGCCGGCCGGCCCGGCGATCAGGAAGCCGAGCGAGACCAGCTGGGCACTGGTCTTCCACTTGGCGACCCGGCTCACCGGAACCCCGACCTTCAGCTCGGCGAGATACTCGCGCAGGCCCGAGACCAGGATCTCCCGGCATAGGATGACGATAGCGGCCCAGAGCGACCAGCCGGGGATCGAGCCGTCGGCGGCCAGCATCAGCAGGCAGGCGGCGACCAGGAGCTTGTCGGCGATGGGGTCGAGCATCCGCCCGAGCGCCGAGCTCTGCGCGTAGGTCCGGGCGACGTAGCCGTCGAGGTAGTCGGTGATCGCCGCCGCGATGAAGACCGCGAGCGCGGCAAAGCGCGCCGCCGGATCATGCGGCCAGAACAGGAAGCCCGCCACCACCGGGACCGCGGCCACGCGGCCGTAGGTCAGGAGGTTCGCGAGATTGAAGGCGACCGACCGGCGCCGGGGTACGACCATGGTCATCGCGGCCGGACAAACCACGGGGGCGCAAGCCCGTCAACCGCGACTCCGGTCGCCTCAGGCATTTGCATGGAAGAAGTCATAGACCGCGCGCGCCGTGGCGGCGTTGACGCCCGGCGTCCTGGAGAGGTCTTCCAGGGCCGCGCGCTCGATGGCCTTCACGGTGCCGAAATGGTGCAGCAGCGCCCGCTTGCGCGTCGGGCCGATCCCCGGGATCTCGTCGAGGGGGTTCTTCACCAGCTCGCGCTTGCGCTTGGCCCGGTGCGCCCCGATCGCGAAGCGGTGCGCCTCGTCGCGCAGGCGCTGCACGAAGTAGAGCGTCGGATCGCGGGGCGGCAGCTTGAAGGGCGGCTGGCCTTCCATGAAGAAGGTCTCGCGGCCCGCATCCCGGTCGCGCCCCTTGGCGATGCCGACGAGCGGCACGTCGGTGACGCCGATCTCGGCGAGCGCCGCGCGGGCGGCCTCGAGCTGGCCCTTGCCGCCGTCGATCAGCACGAGGTCGGGCCAGGCCGGGAAGGCGTCGGCATCCGCCGGCTCCTCCGCCCCGTCCCGCCGCGGCGCCTCCTTCACCAGCCGGCTGAAGCGGCGGTGCAGCACCTCGCGCATCATCCCGTAATCGTCGCCGGGCCTCACCTCCTGCGACTTGATCGTGAAGGTGCGGTAATGCGTCTTCATGAAGCCGGTGGGCCCCGCGACGATCATCGCGCCGACCGCGTTCGTGCCCATGATGTGGGAATTGTCGTAGACCTCGATCCGGCGCGGCGCCCGCTTCAGGCCGAAGGCCTGGCCGAGCGCGGCGAGCAGCTTGGCCTGCGAGGCGGTGTCGGCGAGGCGCCGGCCGAGCGCCTCCTTGGCGTTGCGGGCCGCGTAATCGATCAGGTTCTTGCGCTCGCCGCGCTTGGGCGCGTGGATCTCGACGCGGCTGTCGGTCCTGGTCGAGAGGGCAGCGGCGAGGAGTTCCGCATCCTCGATCGCGTGCGAGACCAGGATCAGGCGCGGCGCCGGCTTGTCGTCGTAGAACTGGCCGATGAAGGAGCCGAGCACCTCGGAGGCCGTCATCGTCCGGTCGGCCTTCGGGAAATAGGCGCGGTTGCCCCAGTTCTGCCAGTTGCGGAAGAAGAAGACCTCGATGCAGAACTGGCCGGCCTGCTCGTCGAGGGCGAAGACGTCCGCCTCCTCGATGTCCTGGGTGTTGACGCCCTGCACGCCCTGGATGGCGGCGAGCGCGGCGATGCGGTCGCGGTAGCGCGCCGCCTTCTCGAATTCCCAGGCATCCGCCGCGGCCTGCATGTCGGCGGCGAGCCGTTCCTTCACGCTGTTGGACTTCCCCGACAGGAAGGCGCGGGCCTCGTCGGCGAGCGCCGCGTAGTCCTGCGGAGCGATCTCGCCCGTGCAGGGACCCGAGCAGCGCTTGATCTGGAACAGCAGGCAGGGGCGGGTGCGGTTCTCGTAGTAGCTGTCCGAGCAGGAGCGCAGCAGGAAGGCCCGCTGCAGGGCGTTCACGGTGCGGTTCACGGCCCAGACCGACGCGAAGGGCCCGAAATAATGGCCCGGGCGGCGCCGGGCGCCGCGGTGCTTGACGAGCTGCGGCGCCTCCGTGTCGGCGGTGAGCAGGATGTAGGGCAGCGACTTGTCGTCCCGCATCAGCACGTTGAAGCGGGGCTTGAGCTGCTTGATGAGGTTGGCTTCGAGGAGCAGAGCCTCGGTCTCGGTCGCCGTGGTGACGAACTCCATCGAGGCCGTCTCGGCGATCATCCGGGCGATGCGGTTCGAATGCGCCTGGCCGCGGGCGTAGGAGCCGACGCGGTTCTTCAGGTTCTTGGCCTTGCCGACATAGAGGACGTCGCCCTTGGCGTCGAGCATCCGGTAGACGCCCGGGGAGGGCGGCAGGGTCGACCAGAACCGCCGGATCACCTCCGTGCCGGCCTTGACGAGGCCGGCCCCGGCCTCGGGGTCGAAATCGATCTCGGGGGCTTCGTCGCGGGCATCGACCGCGGCATCGCCGCCCTCGTCGTCGAGGTCGAGGGCGTCCGGCGGTACGTCGTTCCCGGTGTTGCGTGTCATCGCCTCCGATGTAGGCGAGCGGGCGATGGGAGGGAAGGGCGGCGCGCGAGCGCGGCGGTCGGCCTTTAGCGCCGCGTCACCACCCAGACCGCGTGGATCAGGCCCGGGAAGTAGCCGAACAGGGTCAGGATCACGTTGATGAAGAACTGAAGCCCGAGCCCGACCGTGAACAGCACGCCCACGGGCGGGATGATGACGAGCAGGATGATACGGATCAGGTCGCCCATGATGGTCTCCGCGCAAGGCGCCAAGCCAAGCTCGCTTGAGAACGGAGCCACGCCGGATCGGTTCCTGTGCGTCACCCTGCGACGCACCGCCTCGGCTGCCTGTGCGACGGCATCGGGCGCGGGGCCTGCGTGCCGCTGCCGCTCGACTGCCGGCGGTCAGGACGCCAGGATGCGCCGTGCCGCGTCGCCCAGCACGCGGACGCCGAGCGCGAGATCCGCCTCGTGCGTGTCCTCCGCCCAGTGATGGCTGATCCCGCCGATCGAGGGCACGAACAGCATCGCGGAGGGCATCACGCGCGCCATGTTCTGCGCGTCGTGGCCGGCCCCCGAGGGCATGGCCTGCCAGCCGCCGGGGCAGAGCGCCTCCGCGGCCTCCGACAGGGCGCGCATCAGCGCCGGATCGCACAGGGCCGGCACGGCGCGCGACACCGCGACGAGCACGGCCGGGCAGCGCTCCCGCCGGTTGCTTTCGCGGATCAGGGCGCGCAGCTCCGCCTCCATGCGCTCCAGCACCTCGGCCGACACGTCGCGGAACTGAAAGAGCACCTCCGCCCGCCCCGGGATGATGCTCGGCGCGCCCGGATCGAGGGTGATGCGCCCCGTCGTCCAGGTGCTGCGCTCGCCGCAGACGCGCGGAAAGGCGGCATCGATCGCGGCCAGGAGCCGCACGGCGGTCAGTCCCGCGTCGCGGCGCTCGGCCATGGTTGTGCCGCCGGCATGGTCCTGCTGGCCCTCGATCACGATCCGCCACTGCCAGATCGCCACGATCCCGGTGACGATTCCGAGATGAAGGCCCGCCCGTTCGAGCTGCGTGCCCTGCTCGATATGCATCTCCAGGAAGCCGCGGTAGCGGGCAGGGTCGAGGCGCATCCGCGGCAGCCCCGCAAGGCCGGCCTGCGCCAGAGCCTCGCGCAGCGGCGTTCCGTCCGAGCGGTTGCGGGCGCGGTCGATCTCCGCCTCGCTCACCTCGCCGATGGCCGAGCGGCTTCCGAGAAAGCCGACGTCGAAATGGCCCTCCTCATCGGCGAAGGCGCAGACATCGACCGGGAGCCCGGCCCGGGCCAGCGCCACGCCCGCCACGACGCCGAGGGCCCCGTCGAGCCAGCCCGCCTCGTTCTGGCTCTCGATGTGACTGCCGACGAGAAGGTGCGGTCCCGGCCCCCGGTGGCGGCCGAGCACGGTTCCGACCCCGTCGATCGAGGCCTCCAGGCCGCAGGATTCGAGGCGGTCCATGAGCCAGCGGCGGGCCTGCATGTCCTGGGGCGAATAGGTCGGGCGGTGAACACCGGTCTTAAATCGCCCGATGGTGCGCAGCTCGTGCAGATCCCGCAGGAAGGCGTCGGTGTCGATCTCTGGCATCGTGAACGGCAC